>NZ_CACA01000100.1:0-5785 GCF_000180455.1 Kamptonema sp. PCC 6506 | reverse complement strand
CTGGCACTGACTGCTGAATTGTAAATAGCCAAGGTTTCGGTAGCCACAGCAACAAATTAAACTGCCATGTGGGAAGATGCGATTCAACATTCCTGAGATTGCTCAAAAATGACCACTGTAAGGCTGCTGGCTGCCTTGTTAAGTGTTCTGCTCCGAGAATTTGAAAGGTGGGTACGCGCTTGCCAAAGGATGCTTTCTGAGGCGCAGGAGACTGTGCTAACCAGTTTGAAATCTGAGCGATGGGATTAGGATCGCTTAAGTTCAGCTCTAAGCTGACAAATCGAGGGTAAGGAAGTTGTGAGTTTTGAGAGATTGTTCCAGTTTGCTTTACACCGAGCAAGGCTTCGCGTTTGGCAACGCTGAGCGGTTTTGAGAGATGGCTTCGTTCCTGGTAACGCTGAGCGGTTTTAAGATTGCTTTGCTCATCAGCTAAAGCTATGTACTTCTGTTCTCCCAACTCTTGACGGCTCTTGCTTTGTTTTTCCCCGCGCTTGGCGATTTTGAACTCTGACTTCTCCTCCAAGTCTTGCAAGTTTTCTGCTTTCCTTTCCTCTCCCTCTGTACCAGCTAATTCTGTTTGTAAACGTGCTGCTAGGCAATCACGCAGCCATAAGTCGTCACAGACTGCGATAAAAATTTGACGACGCAAATTGAGCTTGAGAGCCTGTTTCAAGCGGTGATAGATCAGCCTATTGGAACTAGAAACTTGGTGGGAAGGAATAGCCATTGCGGTCATATAGCTAGGGGCTAGGGACTAGGGGCTAGGGGCTAGGGAAGAGAGAAGAGGGGAGAGTGTCAAGTTGTGTACATTCTCTTTTTCAAGCTGTGTGGCAAGGCTCAGGATTGCGGCTTCCTTAACTCTATGACTGCGTGACTCTGCCGTAATACTACTATCGCAATATTGAGTAGTTGGGCCGTCAGTAATCATATAAATCTCTAACTCAAATATGTTCTATTTCAGTTTTTAAACTATTTTGTAGTAACAGTTAACAGAGCTGACTTAGAAACAAATTTAACTGAGAAACCAGATTGTAGCTGTTAGCTCGGTGCGATCGCGAACCACACCAACCCAGATCGATGACATCCCGTTACCCTACAATCTTCTCATCTGCATCTGGGTTATGCCAAGCTAGGCTAAGCAGTTATGGATGCGATCGCATGATAAGCTTGTGTTATACTGTGAGCATATCTAGGGAAAAACTATGATAAGGAGATACAATGTCTGAAATTACGCTAAACCCAGATCAAATCAAGGAAATTTTGAAAAGTGCCATCGTCGAACTGCTGCGCGATAACCGAGAAGAAGTCTCTGAGTTTCTGACAGAAATTATCGAAGACGTTGCTATGGAACGGGCGATCGCGGAAGGTAAAACCACCGAAATTGTCAGCCGTCAATCCATCTTTCAACTTCTGGAGCCGAAAGTATGAACGTCGAGTTTAGAAAAAGCTTTGAAAAAGATATTGGCAAAATTCGCGATGGAGATTTACTAGGGAGAATAAAAGCCGTGATTGAAGAAGTTGAAAATGCTGAAAGCCTATTGGATGTCAACAATATTAAAAGACTCAAGGCGACGTTACGTCGGAAGTGTGTAAGTCTTGAAATTTCTAAAATCTATAATCCTGATTCCTGAATTGCTAAAGTTAAATCCTCACTTAACCCCAAATAATCAGCCCAAGAATTGAGATAATCAAAATCTAAAGATACTCCTTGCACTTTCAAAATTCCCAATACATCCCGCCATTGTTTCTCAGACTTACTACGCTTTCCCCATCGCAATTTGTTGAGAATTAAATCTTCTGGTGATGCTAGGTAAACTTCTGTACCTTCGGGAATTGCATATTGTTGCTTTCTCTCAAACTTGATGCGGTCAAATTCATCGTTTCCCGTTATCATTAAATCAGCACGAGCAATACTTTCTATATGGGTAACTTGTAAAGTTTGCATTCGTCCAGAAATTACATCTTCTAATCCGGGAACATAAAATCCAATTCGCTCTAATTCAGTTGCTAACAAGCTAATATCTTTTAATTCGATCGAAATTACTATATCCAAATCTTGAGTAGTACGGGGTTCTCCGAAGGCGATCGCAGCCACACCACCAGTGATATAATAAGGAATATCAAGAGATTCAAAGATAGGGTGCAATTGAGCAGCCAAGGCGATAGAATCTTGCACCCAAGTCATTTTATTTCCCTGTGGAATGTAATTAGGATGACAGTTTTCTTGTAACCAGGCTAAGGCAAGTTTTCGGGCAAACTCTTGATGAGATAAATTGGGGAATCGTTTATAAAAACAGTTGATGGAAAACTGGCGAGCACTGCGATTTAATGCTTTTCCCATTGCTAAGCGTTGTTGGGGCGATCGCTGTCTGAGTAGCCAGAATTGAAAGGCATCTACTTCCGGGGAAGTATCTTCTGCTTGCGATCGATAGCCCGGTTTGAGAATGAATTTGGGTATGGCTAGCATATAGCGATCGCTTCGGTTTACTCCCGCCGTTCCTGGTAATCTTCAGAAGAGGTAGGATCTAATTCCCATCTGCGATCGTCGCGTTCATTCAAAATATCAGTTGTCCGCAAATCTTCGCCATCTTCCATTTCCAATCCGACAGCAGTTCCTAATTCGTCAACAATATTCTGGTCTGGAATTGCAGTCGTTCCCCCCACAGCCTCGTCGCCAACCATAGCCTCTGCTTGGGAGGATGCAGCATCAACATCGCCCCCTGTTAGTTCGAGATTGGCTGTGTACTCATCTCGATGATCGCGCATTGTCCGCCCGTCAATATTCAGCCCTACTTCCTCGCGAATGCCAGTTCCGTAGGATTCGGTAATTTTTTGGGACAAATCGCTAGAATCTTGTTTGTCAGCTTTTTTTACCATAATAATCTCTTTTTGATTGGTGTTAATATCTTAATCTCTATTGGTTAAAACCAACTACTACCCAAGGAAAGGAATTTATTTTTCTACCCTATCGTCAGGAATAGAAATTTACATCTCTCCCAAAATCTAGAGTTCTAAATAAATGTACTTTGAGTTCATCAATTGTATTCTTGACTTCTCAGCCTTGGTCGCACTAACTTATGAAACAACAGTCCGATCGAGTTCGATCCTAATCTTTGTCTGGCTTGAGTAATTGCCGATTTATAATGACAGAGAAAAGTTGAATTTTACATTCAATTACGGCGTTTGGTTTCTAGTAGTTCTGGATTTTAACGCCGATGAAAGCCTACCGATTGCTACTCGAAATAAACTAGGGGTAGCGAAGCCTTCGCGTGAGAAACTGAGGCAAGTTTACCCCAAATTCCAGTACAAAAGCTTCGCAATTAGCGAAAAATCCGAAAACTAAGACATCGCTTGAGCGATATAATCAAAGTAAGGAGCAGCTTCCTTAGCATCATCCTCATTCAGCAAGGAAATAGAAGCTTCCTTTAAACATCGGATGGCTTCGGCCATTCCGGGGACGGGAACGCCCAAAGAGTTGTACATCTCCCGTACTCCAATCAAACCAATCTTTTCAATGGGCTCCTTATCGCCTGCGAGGATACCATAAGTGATCAGGCGCAAATACCAACCGTAGTCGCGCAGACACAAAGATCGTTCCCGCGTACCATAGGCATTTCCACCAGGAGAAATGAAGTCCGGGCGTTTCTTCCAGAGTTTCTTGCTGGCTTCTTCAACAATCTTTTTCTCACTTTCAGATAAGGTGGTAGCAATACGCACCCGTTGAGAACCTGTTTTAAAAAAAGAATTGATGCTCTGGAGCTCGCCGGCACTGGGGTAGCGAAGCTCGTCATCGGCTTGGAGTATAACTTGGCTAACTACGCTCATAAAAAAATCTCGGTAAGTGGGAAACTCAGAGTGTTTAGACCTGAGATGGAAACGATACAAGCGGTTTTAACCGCCTACCCCTTTCGGGGCTAGATAAGTAGAGGAATGGTACTTATCTAATCCCTGTATTGCCGGGAACGCCTTGCCATTCCAGTGATGTTTGCTTCGACCTTGTTATTCGGGCTTGTTCGACCTGCAACACTGTTTCAGTGACCTTAAAACTGTTTAATTGCAGATAACAGAGCGGGGAACTAGCGTCGCATTCCCAGGTGTTATGACCCAAATAACGGCTACCCTTCGATTGCGCTCAGGGTGGTCTGGTCAGTACAGCTTCCATGATTGCTCATACAAGCTCCGTCTACGAGAGCGGGGTTACTGACGGGTATGCAAATTTTTTAGGGTAACACTAAATTAGTTTAACGACTTAGCGGGGCACAAACCAAGAGAGGGAAGCCATTGGTGACAGGAAATCCGCGATAATAAAGATCCGCGCTTTCTCACCTATGACTAAAACAAAATCCCCAATCTCAAATCCTCAATCTGCGATCGCCCAACAAGGTCAACTGGTTGAGCTCGAAATTATCGACTTGGCCGACAGTGGCGACGGGGTAGGTCGCCTGGGTCAGCTAGTTGTTTTTGTCCCGGATACTGTTCCAGGCGATCGCGCCATAGTCCGCCTCATGCAAGTCAAAAGCGACTCCGCAACAGGCAAACTCCACGAACTCACTGAAATATCCGACCGCCGCATCCGACCTATGTGCATTGTCGCAGATAAGTGTGGCGGCTGTCAGTGGCAACACATTGATTGGCACTACCAACTTGAAGCGAAACAAAATATAGTCATTCAAGCTCTACAACGTATCGGCGGATTCACCGCACCCCCTGTAGATCCAGTGTTAACCGGCCCTGACCTTACAGCTTTAGGCTATCGCAACAAAGCCACCTATCCCCTAGCAACCTCCTCCACAGGTCAAGTCCAAGCGGGTTATTACCAAAAAGGCAGTCATCGGTTGATTAACCTCAATCAGTGTCCCGTCCAAGACGAAGACCTTAATCCTTTATTGAAAGACATAAAAAAGGATATACAGCAGCGCGGTTGGAAGACCTACGATGAAAAGCAGCAAACTGGAGAATTGCGTCACCTATCTGTACGTATTGGACGACGTACAGGTGAGATTTTGCTGACTTTAATAGTTCGGAGTGGGGATTTATCGGGAATTGAAGCACAAGCTTCCGAATGGCTGAAGCGCTATCCTCAACTGGTAGGCGTGTGTTTGAATATCAACCCCCGCAATACTAATGTCATCTTTGGCCCAGAAACTCGCTGTATTGCTGGTAAACCTTACCTGCTGGAAATTTTTTCTGGTTTAGAGTTTCAAATTCGCGCCGATACTTTCTTCCAAGTCAATAGTGAGGCCGCTGAGACGCTGTTACAGGTAATTGCGGATGAGTTGCACCTTGAAGGTAATGAAGTTTTGGTTGATGCTTACTGCGGGATTGGCACGTTTACTTTGCCTTTAGCAAAATTTGTGAGTAAGGCAATAGGTTTAGAATTGCAAGGGGCGGCAGTCAAGCAAGCTCAGTTAAATGCTGAATTAAATCACTTGACAAATGTAGCTTTTTATGTTGGGGCAGTAGAAAATTTGTTACCGCAGTTAGATGTTACGCCAGATGTAGTTTTACTTGACCCGCCGAGGAAGGGTTGCGATCGCACGGTTCTAGAAACTCTCGTCGCCACCCAACCCAGCCGCATCGCCTACATTAGCTGTAAACCCTCCACCCTCGCCCGCGATCTGAAATTCCTCTGCCAAAATGGAGGCTATAAATTACAGCGAGTACAGCCAGCAGATTTCTTTCCCCAAACCCCCCATGTTGAATGTGCAGCCTTTTTGGTGCGCTGAGGGCGGGGGAGCGGGGGAGATGGGGAGCGGGGGGGCGGGGGAGCAGCGGAGATGGGGAG
>NZ_CACA01000101.1:0-16454 GCF_000180455.1 Kamptonema sp. PCC 6506 | reverse complement strand
AAGAATTAGCAATTAATAGGATTTACGTAGTCTTGACGTAATCTAGGGCTTGAGATTGCTTGCGCCTAGTCAAGCGCTACGCGCAGGCTACGCCAATGCAATGACAGAAAATTATAGCAGAATGCGTAAGTCCTGAATTACCAATTACCAATTAGCCATTAGCCATTAGCCATTAGCCATTAGCCATTAGCCATTAGCCATTAGCCATTAACGCTACTAATTTCTTCGCCTCCACAGTAACATCGTGATTTTGAGCAATGCGATCGCGTCCTACTTTACCCATTTTTTCTAGTAATTCTGGTGGCGATTCTAAAGCAGCCCGCATTGCTTCTGCTAGTGTACTAACTGAACCGGCGGGAACTAACCAGCCGCAGACACCAGGTTCAACTAACTCTGGGATACCCGCGACATAGGTAGCGATCGCAGGACGACCCAAAGCTAAGGCTTCCATCAGCACTACTGGCAAACCTTCAGCAAAACTCGGTAATACCAGAGCTCGCGCCGCCAGAATTTGTTCCTTAACTTCCGCACCTGTCGCCCAGCCAGTAATTTCTATATATTCTTGCAGATTGAACTTGGCAATCAAAGATGCGATCTCCTCTCTGAGTGCGCCATCACCTACTAATATCAACTTAAATTTCAAGCCGGAAACTGCTAACTCATGGGCAGCTTCTACTAATAGCAAGTGGCCTTTCTGTTCGCTAAGCCTACCAACACAAACTAAGCGAGGTTCCTGCGGTATGGGAACCAGCGGTTGAGTCAAAAACTCAGCATCTACTCCGCAGTGAATGATATGAATTTTAGACCACTGAGCGCGATCGCACCATCGGCATAACTGACTTTTGCCGAAAGAACTCACCGCCACCACAAAAGCCGCACTCTTAATTTTTTCATCTAAGGCTAAAACCGTAGCCTTATCAAATTCTTCAGGGCCGTGAACAGTAAAACTGTAGGGAGGGCCGCCTAAAACGCGACACAGCATCGCTACAGTTGTAGAATTTGTCCCAAAGTGAGTGTGAAGGTGTGTCGCACCCACATCTGAAAGCCAACCCAGGAGCACGCAGGCCTCCGCTAAGTAAGCAAAATGGCGCAAAATGCCCCTTTCTGAATGCCAGCCAACCCGGAACATCAACACTAACGCCCTGAAAAATCGTAGCGGCTTAGTTGCAGCAGTCCATAACAGGCTCCAGAGTAAGCCTAGCATTCCAATTTCGAGGACGGTTCGAGTCAAATCTTCCTCTACTTTATCTGCTCCATCTACAAGTTCAGCGTCGCAAGAACGGATGGAAAAACGTGCAACTCTACTAGCACAAGTTTCGACTGCGACAATCTCTCTACGGATGAAACTATGACTAACCTTCGGGTATTGATTAACTAAATAAGCAATTGTCATGCCTATTGCCAGGAGAAATTTGCTGCAATGCTGAGCTTAAGCGGCACTGTGCAGTTATGTTAGCATAGTATATGCTCTACCAATATCCTGCACAATGCTAAAAAAATTTGAAGCAAAAGGGGTTAGAGTTGGGAGGCAATTAGAAAATACTACGTTTGGTGATTTTAAATCGATCGGAAGTCTTAAAAACGATCCTAGATCGTAAGCTGTACCCATCTAACTTGCATCTCACTAGCGGGTATCCCACATACCACATAGATTTCATAGTTGAGCTAGATGTAAAGTAAATTTTTTAGAGGTGACACCTAGTAAACTTTTGATTGATATAGGCATTTAAAGGCGTAATTGAGTGACAGGACAAATAACCATCAGAGGTGAACATGGAGACAGAACAGGGAGATAAAATTGTATCAATTGGTAAACGAGGCCGACAATTTCAAGAATTACCTGTCGTCGATACAGATGAGTCTAGTCCCCAGCCTCAAAAAGGATTAAATTTTGCCCCATTTTTGCGGACATTCCGGCGAAAAGCATGGCTAATTCTTGCGATTACAACTTTAGTCGCAGTTGGGGCAGGATTTTATATCAAAACTTCTAAAAAAACCTATCAAGGAGATTTTCGGCTTTTAGTAGAACCTGTGACTAATGAAGCTAGAATTGCTGAACCTTCCACCCTCGCTCGCAGCGACTCGGCAGTGCCAAGTCGAGATATTTTTAGCTTGGATTACCCCACTCAGCTTGAGATTCTACAGAGTCCTCAAATGCTTAATGCGATCGTAGATCGGATTAAAACTAAATATCCTAAGTTTACCTACGAAGAGTTCCAAAGAGGATTACTGGTAATCCGCGTCGGCAGTAATCTGCTTGACCAAACTAAGATTATTGAAGTTCGGTATCTGGGACAAGACCCAGAGATGGTACAGTTTATTTTAGACGAAATGGCTAAGAAATATTTAAAATACAGCCTTGAAGAACGGAAAAGCCGTATTGGAGAAGGTGTTAAATTTATTGAAGATCAACTTCCCGGCTTGCAGCAGCGTGTAAATGACCTTAAATCAAGGTTACAGCAATTGCAGCAGCAGCAAAGAATCAGCGATCCGAAAGTGCAAGGAGAAGAATTACTCACCCAAGTTCGCACCATTGAAACTCAGGAATTAGAAACTCAAAGGCTATTGGAAGAACAGAGATCGCTTTATGCTAACTTGCAGAAACAATTAGATTTTACCCCCAATGAAGCTATTGCTGCTTCCGCCTTGAGCGAAGAACCTCAGTATAAAGAATTACTGGTAAAGGTGAAGGAAGTAGAAAGTCAAATTGCTTTAGAATCGGCGCGGTTTAAATCTGCTAATCCCCTGCTAGAAGCTCTAGAACGCAAGCGAGCCAACTTGTTAGATTTACTCAATCAGCAAACCCAGCGAATTATCGGACAGAACTTAGGAGTTGATGCCAACAATTCTAAAGTAATGAGATTTCAAAATTCGATTCGCGTAGGACTGATTAAACAATTAGTTGATACCGCTAATCAAATTCAGGTTTTAGAAGTTCGCAATCAGGCAATATCACAGGCCAGAGACGATTTAAACCGACAAGCCAAACTATTTCCGGCGGTGGCTCGTCAGTATAATGAATTGTCGCAACAGTTGGAAATTGCGACTAAAACCCGCGACCAACTTTTGACTCAGCGAGAAACGTTGCGAGTGCAAGCAGCTCAAAACCAAGTGCCTTGGGAACTGATTTCTAAGCCTCGGATACCTCTCGATCCCGCTGGAAATTTAGAGCCGGCTCCCAGTAAAGCTAAAAACAAATTTGCGATGGCGGTAGTGGGTGCTCTAGTATTGGGTATGCTAGCTGCTTTGTGGATAGAAAAGAGACGCAATATTTTCTACGTAGCTGAGGATATTAAAGATGCAATTCAATTACCGATGTTAGGGGTAATTCCTTTAGATAAAGATTCTGAAAAATTAGCGCGCGACTATCGGAATGGTTATGCTTCTTTAGTCAGCAACGATCTCGCTAGCAGGAGTTCATCTCCATTTTTAGAAGCTTTTGATGCTCTCTACACTAATCTCTGTTTTTTATTCTCAGACCGTCAGATTGGCTCCTTAACTATTGCTTCGGCTGCACCTGGTGATGGCAAATCTACTGTAGCTTTACATTTAGCTGAAGTTGCGGCTCTTGCTGGTCAACGAGTGCTGTTAGTAGATGCAAATTTGCATTCGCCAACGCTACATACTTTATTGGATTTACCCAACTTTAGAGGTCTGAGCGATCTACTTTGTAATAAGCTGGAGCCAAATGATATTATTCAGCGATCGCCTCTAGCTGATAATATGTTTGTGTTGACGGCTGGGATTCCTTTGCCGGGTGCTGCTAGACGAATGAGTTCTAGTTTTATGGCGCATTTAATGGAGGAATTTCAAACAAAGTTTGATTTAGTGATTTATGATACGCCCCCGCTTATTGATGCTAAAGATGCTAATTTTATCGGGGCGCGGACAGAGGGGATCTTGATGGTTGTGGCTGTTCTCAAAACTAAGAATTCTGTAGTTAAGCAAGTTCTCAGTCAATTAGAAAGTTTTGGCATTCCCTGCTTAGGAGTAGTGGCTAATCATGTGGGGAAAAATGCTAAATCTAAAGGGGAAAAAGCAGTGGTTTTAAAGCCTTCACGTCAAGTAGGTTTGTCCGCTCCTGCTCCCCAAGAATAAGTTTGTTAGTTGTTAGTTGTTAGTTGTTGGTTGTTGGTTGTTAGTTGTTAGTTGTAGTTGTTGGTTGTTATACCAAATCCGGGTTTACTACCCCCTTTATTGTCATTGCGAGCAAAGCGAAGCAATCGCAGAGACCTTGCGATTGCTTCGCTTTGCTCGCAATGACGGATTATTATTAATAAAGGGGATAACTAACCAGGATTTGGTATTAGTTGTTAGTTGTTAGTTGTTGGTTGGGTGTAAGCAAATTAAATGTAAGGTGGGCGCTCGCCGCAAAAAGCCTGTAACTTATAGCTATAGGTAGTTGTCGGCGAGCGCCCACCCTACAAATCTACTAATCAGCTTAACCTAAAAGGGCAATAATGCCAAATACAATAATAATTAATCCTGAAATTCTATTAATCCAGATTAAAGAGCGATCGTCAAATTTTTTCCTGAGTATACTAACCCCAGTGCTGAGTAGTAACCACCAAAGAGCAGAACCTAAAAATACTCCCAATACTAATATTCCTGAATCCAGATAATTGCTGCCAGCACTAGCAACTCCCAAACCAGCAAATATGGCAGCAAAAGATAAAATTGTCAAGGGATTAGTAGCAGTTAAAAAAAATGTTGAGGCATAAGCACCAATAAGTCCTTTACCTGTGGCTTCGGCTGCGGACTGTGCGGGTTTTGCCAGAAAAGTTGTAATACCTAAATAGCATAAAAAAATGCCGCCGATAATTCGCAACCATACTTGCTGACTAACTAAAAAGCCGGAAATAAATGTTAATCCAAATCCAGCAATCGAACCGTATAAGCCGTCAGCCGTAGCTGCTCCCAAACCTGAGATTAAGCCAACTGCGAGGCCTTGAGCTAAAGTGCGGCGAATACAAAGCACTCCAATGGGGCCGACAGGTGCAGCAATTGAGAAGCCAACGATTAAACCTCTAGAAAAAAAACTGATGTCCATTGGAGCAATCCAAAATAAGTTCTATTACGTATTACAAACAGATTCACCAAATTTAATATTGTAACTCTATGGCAATTCGCATTTTGACTCTATCTCGTTACCTAGTAGGCAGCTTGTCGATAATTTTACTCACGGCTGCACTTGCTGGTCGTGCGTCCCAGACTAGAATACCAGACCCGGCTGCTGATATCTCGATTTCGATGGCAAAGGGCAAACAAACTGCCGTTTTTGCTGGAGGGTGCTTCTGGGGAGTAGAAGCTGTTTTTGAGCATCTGAAAGGGGTTTCTGCTGTCGTTTCTGGTTATTCTGGTGGCAATGAAGCGACGGCAAATTACGAATTAGTTAGTGCTGGGGAAAGCGAACACGCTGAAGCAGTGGAAATTACCTACGATCCCTCGCAAATATCTTACGGACAGCTTCTAAAAATCTACTTTGCTGTCGCTCACGATCCCACAGAGTTAAATCGCCAAGGGCCGGATGAGGGTACTCAATATCGTTCTGCGATCTTTTTTACAAATGATGAACAGAAGCAAGTCGCTTCTGCTTATATTCAGCAACTCAATCAGGCGCAAGTTTTCAGTAATCCGATTGTTACTCAGTTAGTTCCCTTAACTGCTTTTTATGCGGCTGAGGATTACCATCAAGATTTTGTGGCTCGTAATCCGAATTATCCCTATGTGGTTGCCCATGATTTGCCGAAGTTGTCTCAGTTGCGGGAACAGTTTCCCGATTTATACAAGAAGTAAGTTTAGCTAATTATTGAAAAGCCTTTTGTTTCCATGTCGGGAAGCAAGAGGTTAAATATTTTTAAAGATTGGTTTATATTAATCAATAATTATGTATTGTTCGTAATTAGCAATTATAGCAACCGTCAAGGCGGTTAGGACGTTCTGATTTCCTGCCATCATAGATTCTATTCCCTTCTTCCCCTAGCCCTAGCCCCTAGCCCCTAGCCCCTAGCCCCTAGCCCCTAGTTATACGTAAAAGCTATGAATCCTGAACCAGAAATTCGCCGCCTCTTAGATATCATGCCCGCCTCTGGTCGCATGATGGCTAAAATAATCAGCAAACCGCAGCAAGCAACAGTGATTGACAGCCCTTTTCCGCTGCCTTGGAAGCCGGAACGTTTGATTTACGTCAATTTTGACCTATGGCGGCGGTTGTCGAAGCCGCAGCGGGATTTGTTGATATTGCGGACTCAGGGCTGGTTGTGCGCTGTGAAGTGGTTTAAACCAGAACTTTATCAAGGCGTTGCACTGGCAGGGATTTTAGGTGCGATCGCTCAAGGAGTTCAGGGGGATGCGGTGGGGGTTGTGGTTGCTGGTGGTCTAGCGGGGCTAGGCCTGACTCGTATTTGGCAATCGAGTCGCAGTCCTCAATTAGAATTAGAAGCCGATGAAACTGCTATTCGGGTTGCGGGGCGGCGAGGCTATAGCGAAACGGATGCTGCTCGGCATTTACTCTCTGCCATTGAAGCCGTCGCCCAGATTGAGGGGCGTGGGAGTTTAAATTTCACTGAGTTGATTCGTTCTCAAAATCTGAGGGCGATCGCAGGTCTGTCCTCAGTGGGAGTGCCAGAGACACTTAGGCAAGACTAAGGCTAAAGTAGTAGGAACACTTACTTGAGATTACTTAGATTGGCAAACTCTCTGGGACAGAAATTACCAATTACTTACGTAGCTCTGCCCTGTGGGCGGTTCTTTTACCGCTTCACCTTGACGGTGTGACCAAGGCAGTCTCGACAATAATCTTGGGGTGTAAATAAGGTGTTATGGGCAATATCAAATCCGGTTGCAAAGTCATTTTACAGGAAATCTAGCAAACCGAAATGAATTGTAAAGAATTTGTAAGGGTTATGTCCTCCTGTACTTGTCGCGATCGAGGGACAACGACAAGGGGATTGCTCCCTACAGCCATTGTACTTTAATCCTGCTATCAGGGAATTACTGGTAAGTAAGTAAGTAATGGTCAATTCAAAATGAAAATTAAATATTAAATATCAGTTATACTCATATTTAATATTTAATTTTCAGGGTTTGATATGAGTTGCAATCGCTCAATGCAGTCTATCAGGAAAAAACTCCATGACATTGCGACACAAAATATTATTAATCTTTGGCGCGACTCTAGTCAGTCTAAATTTGGTTCTCTACGCAGCTTCATCCACTATCTTGCTCAATCGATTCAATAAACTAGAAAAAGAGCGCGTCCGTCAGAATGTCGAACGGGTGATAGAGGCATTAGCTAATGAGCAAAATCAATTAAATAGCATCGCTCAAGATTGGGCACCTTGGGATGAAACGTACTCCTTCATTAAGGATGCTAACAAGCGCTACATCAAAGCAAATCTTGACGATCAGACCTTTGGCAATCTCCGGCTCAATATCATGCTGTTTCTCAACAGCAATGGTCAGATTGTTTTTAGTAAAGGTTTTGATTTACAAAAGTATCAAGCCGAACCCATTCCTCAGAGGATACTTAACTATATCTATGCCGATTCAGCCCTGCTCGCTCACCATAATTTCAGAAGCTGCCATACAGGAATTGTAATGCTCTCAGAGGGATTGGGCAAGCAGGATGAAACGGCGGAGACAGATACTAAGGAATTGCCTATACTGATGGCTTCTTGCCCAATTTTGACTAATAAATATGAAGGCCCCATTAGAGGTACGTTAATTGTCGGGCGCTATCTAGATCGTACTAAAATCAAGCGCATAGCTCAGCAAACTGAATTTTCAATTAGTACCTATCGACCAGAAAACGGTATGCTGAAAGATGAGCAAGTGGGTTCTATCTTGAAACTTGATGAATTAAGATTACCCCGGCTTAATTCCGTAAAAACTTATGCAGAATGCTCTGCTTTCAATGCTAACTGTCCAATTACTGTGCAGTCTTTAAGTGCTGATGCGATCGCAGGCTATGCAAAACTTAAAGATATCTACGGAAAAGAATCATTGTTATTGCGAGTAGAACTTCATAGAGATCTTTATAAACAAGGTCAAGCCAGCCTGCGTTATTTTACTTGGTCGCTTCTGATCGGCGGTGCAATTTTTGGTCTGGTTGGCATAACTGTACTGGAAAAGTTAATCCTATCGCGATTGGCGTCTTTGAGTGCAGGCGTGAAATCAATCGGTTCTTCAGGTAATCTCTCGCAACACTTAAAAATACCTGGTTCCGATGAATTATCAAGTTTAGCTACGACAATTAATAAGATGTTGACTCAGCTAGATTTCTCTCAAACCGCGTTACGGGAAAGTGAAGCTAAGTTTCGCGCTGTGTCGGAAGCAACTCCAATTCCAGTAGTGATTACTCGTGCTAGCGACGGTGTACCGCTGTATCTTAATGAATATACTGCCCTGACTTTTGGGTTGGATCGTGAAGAACTCTTACACCATAAAACCTCAGAATTTTACTATGATTTGGCTGAACGGGAAGCTTTGCTAGAAGCTTTTATGTGTCAAGGATACCTGCGAAATTACGAGGTTCGCGCTAAGAAGGCAGATGGGACACCATTTTGGGTTTCAGCTTCCCTGGAGGCCTTGATGTTTGATGGGGAAGCGGCAATTCTGAGCGCTTTTTGCGATATTAGCGATCGCAAACAAATTGAACAAGCTTTATTTCAAGAAAAAGAACTCGCGCAAGTAACATTACAATCGATTGGGGATGGCGCGATCGCTACCAATGCACAGGGTGAGGTTCAGTCTCTCAACCCCGTTGCCGAAATCCTCACTGGTTGGCAAACTGAAGAAGCCAAAGGTCAGCCCCTAAGTGAGGTATTCCAACTGGTAAATGAAACCACTCGCGAGGTAGTAGAAAATCCCGTTACAGCAGTATTCCGAGAAAACCGGATAGTTGCCACCGCGACAAACATGGTTTTGATTGCTAAAGATGGTCGGGAATTTGCGATCGATCATTCCGCCGCACCAATTTATGCCAGTTCCGGTCAAATTATGGGAGCGATTTTAGTCTTTCGGAATGTCACGCAAGCGCGGAATTTGTCACGCCAATTAACATGGCAAGCTACTCACGATCGTCTCACTAGATTAATTAACCGCCACGAATTTGAACGGCTGCTAGAAGAAGCCGTTACTAGCAGTAAAACTTTAAATCAACAGCACGTTTTATGTTATTTGGATTTAGATAGATTCAAAATAATTAACGATACTTGCGGTCACGCAGCCGGTGACGAATTGCTGCGTCAAGTAACAGGCTTATTGAAAAGCAAAGTCCGAGAGACAGATATCCTAGCGCGTTTAGGCGGAGATGAGTTTGGTTTGTTGCTTTATAAATGTTCAATAAATCGTGCCCTCCAAATAGCTGATTATTTGCGAGAGCAAATCCAAAATTTTCGATTTATATGGGATGGAAAAACATTTAGTATTAGCGTTAGTATCGGTTTAGTTGCGATTGGGAGTAACGATCGAGAGATTGCCTGCCATGTTGGATCTGCGAATGTATTAAGTGCAGCCGATGCCGCTTGCTATGCAGCCAAATCGAAAGGTTGCAACCGCTTGCACCTATATAAAGCTGATGATAGTGACATGGCTAGACAATTTGGCGAAACTCAATGGGTAGGGCGAATTAATCAAGCTTTAGAAGAAAATCGCTTTTGCCTCTACTCTCAAACTATTGCACCTCTGACCTCAGATTGGAGCGAAGGAGTACACTATGAAATCTTACTACGGATGTTGAATGAAGCCGGAGAAATAGTAGCTCCGGGTAGCTTTATGCCTGCTGCTGAACGCTACAATTTAATGCCAGCAATTGACCGTTGGGTAATCCGTAAGTTATTTTCTAGTTTAGCTAATTCTGGCTTAAGGATGGGGAATCCTAAATTTAATGGTAAGGCACAAATCCCCCTACAAAAATCTCTTTATGCTATCAATTTGTCTGGTGCAAGTATTAATGATGATACTTTCATTGAGTTTCTGCAAAATCAATTTACATTTTACAGAATTCCACCGCAAATCATCTGTTTTGAAATTACTGAAACCGTAGCAATTGCTAATCTTAGTAAAGCTGTACAATTTATTCAGGAACTTAAGAAGTTAGGCTGTTGTTTTGCTTTAGATGATTTCGGCAGTGGTATGTGTTCCTTTGCCTATCTGAAAAATTTACCAGTTGATTACTTAAAAATTGATGGATATTTTGTTAAAGATATCGCCAACGATCCTATTGCTGACGCAATGGTAGAAGCAATCAATCGCATCGGACATATTATGGGTATTAAAACAATTGCCGAGTTTGTTAGTAACGAGACCATCTTACAAAGAATTAAAGAGATTGGAGTTGATTACGCACAAGGCTATTTCATTACAAAACCTCAACCTCTGACGGAAATTCTATCAAATCTGATTGCATCAGAATTTTTGTTAACTGTTAACTGTTAACTGTTAACTGTTAATTGTTAATTGTTAACTGTTAATAGGACTGATGCTCATATCTTTATTCATCTCCGGTTCAACTCCACTCTCTCCCCATAACGTAATAGCATCTCCAAACTTGCCAAACGATTCTGCCAAGTTTGAACCTGATAACTATTCTCCATAGCATGAAGCCGCATTGAATTTTTAAACTGAGATTCAAAAGCTCCTAACAACCTCCTAGCATTCGCTAACTTATCCCCAGAAGGATTAGCAGCCAAAGCACTCAAAGCCTGCGCTAACTCATCAGATTGAGAGCGTAAACCCTTAAGCTCAGAATCAGAAATTCGCAGTTGATTAGTAGCTAAAAGCAAACTCCATTCCTGCTTTAAGGCAGTATAGCGAACAGCAGCAGCCTCAAAAGGTTGACGATAAGGAATAGGCCCATTTGCAGACTGAGAACGCACAGGAGTTTGACCTTGAGTGCGACTAAAAAAACTTTGCAAATTATTAGTAATCGTCTCAACAGCAAAAATTGAATAACCCCCCGTTGGCAAATCTCGCAAAGCTTGAATTTGGTCAATTGCCACAATTTCAGGTAACTGCAATAACTTCACTGCTGGAGCAATTAAAGTCGGGCCTAAATTCTGTTCCCTCGCTAGGGGTTGTGCAATCCGTTGGAGTCTATTAGTATCCAAAGCATAAGTCATCGGCACAACTAAATCCACATCACCCCGACGCGCCCAAACTTCCCAGTTTTGTTGAATCTTATAAATCCGCTGACTTTCTGGGTGAGGAAAGACTGCTGCTGACAAAATTGTGCCAGGATGATTCTGTCGCAAAAACTGGGAAACTTCAGCGACAAAACTATTAATTTGTTCGGTTTTAAACTCAGTCCACTTACGCCATAAATCGCCACTATCGGGAGAAAGTTTAACCGGATCTACACCTGCGATTTGCTGGAATTGTTCGCGGGCGGCTTTCCCATAACCAAAACTAAAACCCAAATTTGGGTCTTGAAAAGGATAGCGAATGTAATCCAGTTGTAAGCCGTCAACTTTGTATTTACTGGAAATTTCCCCAATTATTTGTAGTAAATAACTGCGGGCTTCTTTATTGGCAGGATCGAGGTAAAATTTGCCATCATTGACGTGCTGGCGGCGACCTTGATTATCTATATTTGCCCAATCTGGATGAGCCGAAAGTACCGGCCCGGGATAATCCCCAGGGAGTCCCAGCAAGGCATTATGCCGCTTATTTCCAGTAGCAAAAGCCCAGATCCAAGCGTGCAACTCTATACCCCGCTCGTGGGCTAATTTCACAGCAGATTCCAGTGGGTTCCACCCAACTATTAGGGGATTTTGTTGCGGTGCAACTTGAGAGGGATAAATAGGATATCCAGCATTTAATGTTTCAAAGAAAACTGTATTGATGCCGGCTTGGGCGAGACGGTCAAAAATTGCGGCTAATCCTTGCTCAGAACCAGCTTTGACAATACTGCCTCGATCTAGCCAAACGGCACGAATTTCTGCGCCGGCTCGTTGTCCTTCTGTGGGGTAGTTTCGCCAGAGTTGTTGACGCGCTTGTAACCATTGTTGCCTAGCGGCGGTGTAGTTTTGGGCTGCGATCAGGCGATCAAACTCTTGTAGCACTTGCTTCGCCTGTGCGATCGCACCCGCAGCGGCCCCTTCTATAACTGGAGGCCTAGTAGCAACCCCACCACCCATATTGTTAGTCGCCGCTACCAATTGGGGTGCAAAGTTTGCAGCGTTGAGGTTGATAGCTACATTCGCAGAATTAGCCGCGATCAGAGAGCTTTCAAACCTACCCAAAAGATTTGTGAGTTCTTGGCGCATCAAGTACGCTTCGATGGTGCTGATGGGCTTATTAGCACTCGCTTCTACATCTAAACCAGGGGGTGCTGACTGTTCTGAGGGATCTGTGAAATTCTCTGGAACAGGCCCAGATGGGGATGGGGGGGATGGGGGAGATGGGGGAAATAGGGTAGATGGCGGAGAGGGATTAACTGGTGTAGAGCGAGAAATTCTCCCCTGCTCCTCTGCTCCCCCGCTCCCCTGCCCCCCCGCTCCCCCGCTCCTCTGCTCCCCCGCTCCCCCGCTTCCCTGTCCCGATCTTGCTACATCGGTTACGGGACCAACAGCGCCGCCCCATCTGGTTAAGGATGCTTGCATCCAAACTCGATCTAACTCTGGCGATCCGTCTGTACCCCAGCGCCAACCTAAATAGGTAGCGCGATCGCTAGCAACTACTGCTGAGGAACCGTCGCTCTGTTTCCAGATCGCAGCGGTTTGACTGTTCATATCAGCGGGAATTAATACGCCACCTTTGACTGTGGCGTTGGCTTGCTCAGGTGGAACCCAATTAGTAGAAGTTTTACAAGCAATATCTCGACACCGTAACCGGGGTTCAGGTGTTGTGGCTTGAGTTAAGGGAAAAGCCCAATAAGCGCCTAAGAGCGATCGCAGTGATTGTCTGACTAAAGCTGGAGAACTTCGCCCCACTGGGCCTGTAGCAATTAATCGCCCTCCCTGTTTCATCCACTCTTCAATTGCTTTAACTTGGACTGCACTAAGGGTTTCAATGTTGGGCAAAAATAGTACAGAAACGCCGGCTAAATCCGCTGCACTTTTGATATCTTCGAGATTAATTGGTTTATAACGGCTAATTCCGCTTTCCCAAAGCCGTGTTGTAATCTTAATCCAATCAGCAGAATTGTCTGAGCTGCGAACTACACCCAAGACTGATTCTGCTAACCCTGGAGAGGGAAATAATACAAGTAAATTAATTAAGCTACTAGCTAAAGTTCCTAATAGCGCAGGTACGAGCAGTCGCGTTTTTCTAGCCTGAAGGCGATTATCAGGCATTATGTGAAACTTCTTAAGCTGCATTGGTATCAAAACTCATCAACACACCACTTGGACTAATTGTTAACTGTTAATTGTTAACTGTTAGTTGTTAGTTGTTAACTGTTAGTTGGAAAAAATAAATTAACTAACAATATCGCACTCCATCGAACTCACTTAATATTAAGACTTCTGCACATTTTACGTAACGCCGCCTTCTAGGCGGTGATGTTACCGCCTAGAAGGCGGCGTTACGGATGATTTTGCGTAAGTCTTGTAATTGTCAAATATTAACAACAAACAACCAACAACAAACAACCAACAACAAACAACCAACAACTAACAACCGACAACTAACAACTAACCACTAACTATTATTCAATCAACCCCTTCATTAACAGGAAAGCGGTCAATTAACTGCATAGCGCGATAGGCATTGCTTCGCAAAGACTCAGATATATAAGGTACGTGAGGAACTTGAGATAAGAAATCTAAAGTCCGGCGCAAAATCCGCACCACATCGCCTTCATCTAAACTCGTGTTGGCCACAATGTCAAGCCATTCTACGCCAAGAGCCCATTGTTCTACCAAAGTGATGATTTCACGCTCTAACCAGATAGGGATTGCTACGTCGTGGCGATGCTGTACTTGGAATACTCGCCGCCGCAGACCTCGCTGTAAATTGTCTAAAGCTTCTAAAACTTCGGGGGACAAAGTGTAGCGAGTCCAACTGTCTGGCCGAGAAACTTCGGTGACTAAGCCGGCACAAGCAGCAGCTAAGTGATGGGGGTCAAGTTCGTTAAATTCGCCCGACATTAGGGACAAACCTAGCCACAATTCATTATCACCGCGAATGGCAGCGCAAGCTTTGCCTAACATTGTTGGCATTAAGCCATCTAAGCAGCCAAAGCTTTGTAAGATGGCGATTAAATTGAGAAATTCTTCCCAGTAGCGAGCACGTTTTTTTTCTAGCTGCTGTTGGCGATCGCTAATTTCTTTGACCAGCGATCCGCGTCTGCGTTGTCGTTTAAGCAAGCTAGCGGGGTTTCCCCATTCGTGGAGGGGGTGATTTTCTAGCTGTTGTTCTAGTGCGGCTATGCGCTGCTGCTGTGCGATCGCTTCTGGGGGCGGTGTGGGCGTGGGCATTTCTGGAATTAAACGTGCGATCGCGGCTGTATCTTCATTCCCCAGCCGACACTGGCCCAATCTCATCGCCATTTCAGGGGGAACGCCCAAACTATCCACCACACTCAAGCGCGGAATTTCGGCATACAAGCCCGCCACGTCGCTAATTGCCACAACATACCAGCGATTATCTCTACCCAAACATACCAAGTAAGGAGCTTGACCAGGCCCCGGTATTTTGGCAACTAATACCGCTGGTAAAGCTGGTGCTTGGGGTCGTTTAGCTGTCGGGACGTGCTTACCTTTGAGACTAAGCACTGTGCCAATTACAGCAAAAGCAACGGCAACGGCCATATCTTTAAGCCGTATTTCTTCTGCCTGTTGCTCTAAAGTTTTTAAGATCCGCTTTTCTTCTTTAACTCGCCCTTGCAATTTTTCATAATTGGCGAGTAATTTCTCTAGAGAGGCGATGTTTTTGCCGCTGGAGTCTAACTGTGCCTCGATCGCCCCTAATTCCCTCTTGAGGATGTCAATTTCTGCTTGTTGGGGCTGCAAGTGCAGAGTTGATATATACTGCCCAAAACTGCGTTCTACAAGCTCTTTAGCTTCTTCCAGAGTGTGAGTTTGCAGCAAGTTCAATACCATGCCATAGCTAGGGGTAAACTGGCTGGAAAGGGCATCAGCTCCCGCTGTCGCTAAGTAAGCGGCTTCTTTTGCCCCTTCAAAGGGTGTTTGCACGGTAACAACGTATCCCACCTCATCCATCCCCCGTCTGCCAGCTCTACCCGCCATTTGTAGGAATTCGGAAGCATTTAACAGGCGGTGTCCCCTGTCTGTGCGTTTGGAAAGGGTGGAAATTACTGTGGTACGGGCGGGCATATTGATCCCGGCGGCGAGGGTTTCGGTGGCAAATACGACTTTAATTAAACCCATGCCGAAAAGTTCTTCAACTAATCCTTTCCAAGCGGGCAAAATGCCTGCGTGGTGGGCTGCTACGCCTTGGTAGAGGGGTTCTACTTGTCCGGCGCGACGGGCTTCTGGATTGCGTTCTAAAAAGTCGTCCACAATCCGGCGGAGTGAGGCCGATTCTTTCTCCGTTACTAGGGACAAATTGCCCATTTCGCCAACGGCGCGATCGCATCCTTTGCGACTGAAGATAAAGTAAATTGCTGGCAGCATATCCCTTTGCTGCAAGCCAGAAAGAATGTCTGGCAAATTAGGGACGGGGATATTGCCTCTGGTTTCTTTTTGCTGCTTTTTTTTGGGTACGAGGCGGGCGTTGACTTTTTTTGTGCCTGCTTCCAGGAGGGGAAAGAGGCCTTTTTGATTGGCAAAGTGAAATTGCAGGGGGACTGGGCGGAAGTCGGAGTAAATTAACTCTGTAGGGCCGTGTACTCTGCCAATCCAGTCTGTAAGTTGGTCGCTATTGGCGACTGTGGCGGAGAGGGCGACGAGTTGAACTTCAGCGGGACAGTAGATGATCGATTCTTCCCAGACTGTACCCCGCTGTCTGTCGTTCATGTAGTGACATTCATCTAAGACTACGGCTTCCACCCCCGTGAGAGATGTGCCGACTTCACCGATAGGGGTTCCGTAGAGCATATTACGGAAAATTTCTGTTGTCATCACCAGGATGGGTGCTTCCCGGTTGAAAGACATATCACCTGTGAGTAGCCCTACCATGTCTTGACCGAATTGGTGGCGGAAGTCGCGCAGCTTTTGGTTCGAGAGGGCTTTGAGGGGAGTGGTGTAAAAGACGCGCTTGCCGCGATTGAGGGCGCGGTAGATGGCATATTCGCCAATGAGGGTTTTGCCGGAGCCTGTGGGGGCGCAGACGACGACGGATTTGCCAGCTTGAAGGGCTGCGATCGCCTCTTGCTGGAAATCGTCTAGTTCAAAGGGAAATAATGTCTTCAGATCCAGCTCTTGGCTGTTCTGGGGGGGGTACGGCACGTTTGATGTGTTTGCAGGGTGAGTGTGCTTGCATCTTGCTGGTTGCAAGGTAGCACAGGACTGTTTTTATTGTAAGCCTTTGCAACCAATTAGGAGCTA
>NZ_CACA01000102.1:0-7972 GCF_000180455.1 Kamptonema sp. PCC 6506 | reverse complement strand
CCCCTCTTCCCTAGCCCCTAGCCCCTAACCCCTAGCCCCTTATCAAAATCACTGGCTCTGCTAATACGAATGCCTTGGGTAGTCACGTAGGCGACTTCGGGGTAAAACTGAGCCGGTTGAGTCTCAGGCCCTCTGGCGACGTATTCAGCAATCCGAATTAGCATAGGTTCCATTTGCAAAGTCATAATTACACTTTTGGCATTGCCGCCTGCTCCAGCATGAACTCTACCCCGCAAACGGCCCCAAACTAGGATATCGCCTTGAGCGACCACTGAGCCGCCGGGATTGACATCTCCTAAAATTATTACTGTACCGGGATGCCGAATTTCTATGCCGGAGCGAATTGTCATCTGTAAATACAGAGGTTCGGCGAGGGAGGAAGCTGTTTCTGAGGGTGTTTTGTTGAGAGAGGAGATGGGGGATTGCTGTTCGACGGCATAGCCGGCGGTGGCGGCGGCGACTGCTGTTTGGCGGCGGATGGTATGAACTCGTTTGAGTTGGAGTTCTACTTCAGAAAGAGCTTCTGCGATCGCTTGTAGTTGGCGAATATCTAATAAGCGATCGTTCGCCATCAGGTGGACTTCTGCATTTGGCTGCCAGAAGCGTTCTCCTGCATTCAGTCTAACTTTTAGCTGTTGCCACAGTTCAGTCCAGGTTGTTGCTGTTGAAGTTGCTGCTTCGCTACTGGTTTCGGGGGGTAGCAGCAGCAACAAGTGCCCGCCTTCATTTTTGAGATGAACTTGCAGGTTGAAACTCACTTCAGGCGTGGAAGCATCGGGGGTAACGGCGGCGGAGGGGGAAGCATCAGTCGTCATGGGACTGGTCTGATTTTAGGTAAGGTTGACTATCAATATTAACTTAATTAGGAATTAAAACCTGTTTATATTACCTCTGATTGCCAGTTATCTGTCATTGCCAGCCAATCGAAGCAATCTAAAGATGCTGCTTTATATTACCTCTTATTACCAGTTGCCTGTGGTTATGACCGCAACTAAACAATCTCAATATTCTCCTAAAGTAGGATCGGTGTGATATTCTGCCTATTTGACAGAACTCATGTTAACTTAGATGGGAATTATGGCCAAGTTACCAGACGAGATCATCACGACTGTTTTCACTTTACAGCGACAACTCTTAGAACGCATAGACGAAGCAACTGCAACAGTGTTTGTTATGCTGGCTGAGTATGGCGAAACAGAGGCCACAGTCCATGAATTAGACGAACTTCAAAGTATCCGAGAACGAGCAGACACTTACTATTCACGTTTTTATGTCACTTTGCGGCGAATCTATGAATCTCAACCTGTAGCTTCTCGTGATAGCCTAGATATCATAGCCCGGTCTATAAATGAGGCTCAGGCTGTAGCTGATGCTACATTAGCAAGTGTCCAAGAAATTAAGAGGAATTGGAATTTACCATGAGTAATGAACTGAGAATACCGGATGCTGAGACTAGAGCACGTTCTGTGGCTAATTTACGCGAAATCGTGAAACGCTGGGATGTTCTTATTGCCGAATTGGATGAACTAAACGCTCGTTTAGAAGCTGATATTCAGAACAGCACTCTGGGAGCTTATTATCAAAGAAGAGCGGCACGTCTGGCAGCACAGCAACAAGAATCCACTGCTCAAACATAATTTTCCAGGGCGGCAATTACCGCCCAACTAGCTATTTACTTAACCGCCGATAAACTGTGGCTAAAGCATCTGCATCCCCGACATTGCCGGGAAATAATACTACTGGTAAATAGGGAAAGAGAGGATGATCTGCTGCTGTCCGTACTACTGAACAACCTGCTAAAATTTGACCTAGTAATCGTGCTGATGTCAGGGATAAACCTGTGCTGAGAACGTCGTTAGAAGTAATGCCTCCTTTGCTAATTAAAAACCCGATATCTGAAGGTAAGCCTCGCACTATATCCATCAATAAAGCTGAAACAGCAGCACCGAAATCTAAGCGTACTTGTACGCTATCAAAGGTAAGTTCTTGACGGCTAGTATAAACTACGGGAGTTTTACCTACAGCACGAACGGCATGAACATTTTCGAGAGTATTTTTTAGGAGTGTTGCTCGTTGTGCTGGCGAATCTTCTAACAAATGGGCGACATCAATTTCAATGCTAGCTGTTCCTGGTTCTTGCAGTAATTTTTCTAATTGTTCGGTTGTTTTTTTAACGTGAGAGCCAACTATTACTGCACCAGGTTTACCACCACGCACGTATTGTGCCATATTTTCGGCTGCTATTGGCTGCGGGCCGAGGTCGGCTAGCGATGTTAAAATACTAGCACCGCTGCGGAATAAAAAGCGTTTACCTTGGTTTGCTGCTGTCAGGATATCTGCTGCAAAACGGTTAAAATCGGCTTGATTTTCGCCGTCAACAACTCCGCATTTGTTACCAGTTAAATTTAGCAATCGTTCCAAACTTCCAGCGCGAATGTCTGCTAGCAAAAATCGCTCTACACTTTCAGCCGAAATCCGATTTTGGGTTTTTTCTGCTACATATTCTGGCAAATAACTATGTTTGTACCCAAAGACGGAATCACGGGCAAATTCTGTTTGTTCTACGGGTGTTTCAATGCCATTAATTATCAGATAATGAACGCTATCGCGGGTAATTCGGCCGCCTTCAAAGAAGGCGGGAACTAAGAAATGAGCGTCAAAAGGGCCAAGTTCTTCGGCGATTACGTCCGTTTCTATGGGATAATGGCCCCGGAGGGTGGAGTCAGAACGGCTGACTATTAAGAAACCTGCGGTTTGGGGGGTATTTGCGATCGCATCTTTCAAGTTGCGACACACTTCGCGGGTGACAGCAGCCGCTTGTGCTGCGGGTAAAGCTCTGGTATTTGTGAGGATGAAGAAAATGGGAGACTCGTCCTCCAGTCCTAACTTTAGGGTATCCACGTCCCAGCGGGTTAGCAACAGACAACTGTGAACAGTTTGGGAACCTGTGGGATCGTCATCGAGGACTATAATTTTAGGTTTGGCGGTCATAGCGATTTTGCTAGTAATTTTAATACTTTTGTTTGAGGACAACTAAAGTGATGTCATCATACACCTTTTGCTCACCGATATGGCGCTTAACGTCCGCGATCGCGGTTTCCTTAATTTCACTAGCTGAAAGCTGGCGGTTTTGTTTAATGATTTCTACCAGCCGCTCTAAACCGTATTGTACTTTATTAATATCAATAGCTTCAGTAATCCCGTCAGTGTAAAGTACAACTACATCATCTAAATTTAACTCTATGGTAGTTGAGGCAACTAAATCTGCAATTTCAGCTTCCAGTCCCAAGGGAAATCTTAACTCCATTGTATCAATTAATTGTACTTCACCGTCAGCTCGCACAACTCTATTACCTCTTCATGTTGACTGCTCAAACTCAGAGCGCGATCTTTAAGGACAGTCATACTCGCCGACCCAAAAGCCAATAGGTCATCATTTCTCCTCTTCCCTTGACTTCGATCGCGCCCCTTGGTTCTAGTAAGTATTTATTCTGTAATTTGTGATAAGTCGCATCGGTGACTTGAATGTATCCAGGCTTACCGTGAGATTCCATCCTTGAGGCGACATTCACCGCATCACCCCAGAGGTCATAGATAAATTTCTTAATCCCAATTACTCCCGCAATTACAGGACCCGTATTAATCCCGATCCGAATTTGTAGAGATTCCCCAAAAATATGCTCCACGTCTTGCATATAGGCGTGCATATCCAAGGCCATGTTGGCGATCGCATCGGCATGATCTGCTCGAGAAACGGGTAAACCACCAACTACCATGTAGGCATCCCCAATAGTTTTAATTTTCTCTAAGCCATACTTTTCAGTGAGTTGATCGAAAGCAGAGAAAATTTGGTTCAAACCTGTTACCAATTGCATCGGCTCTATCCGGGCCGAGATCCCAGTAAAACCTACGATATCCGCAAACAAAATTGTGGCTTCTTCAAAATGTTCAGCAGGGGATTCATTAGTCCGCATGAGGCGATCGGCAATTTCCGCAGGCAAAATATTTAAAAGTAACTGTTCTGACCTTTCTTTTTCTTGGCGCAGTTCTCCAGTTCTTCGCTCCACTCTAGCTTCCAACTCTTCATTTGCCAAATGGAGGGCATCGAGAGAATCCTTCAGTTGTCTGGTCATGCCGTTAAAAACGTTGGCTAATTTGCCAAGTTCAACGATGGAACTAACCTCCACTTGTTGGTTGAGATTGCCTCTAGCGATCGCTTCCGAGGCAGTGGTGATCCGCTCCACAGGACGGATAATCCGGCGAGCGGTCAGGATACCCAACAAAATTGCCAAAATCAAAGTTGCTAAACAGAGCAGGATTGTAGTCTGAGTATTGGCATTAATCTGATTCATAAAGTCTGCTTCTGGAATAGTCACCACCACCAACCACTCAATACCTTTACTATCTCGAAAAGGATCGACTCGGACGAAATAATTTTTACCATCCACAGTAAATTTAAGTTGATGAGATGCTTGGATATTTTGAAAATCACGAAACTGATCTAGCAAAGCTTGACTCGCTTTTTGGGTGATGGCATTGCTACTATTGACAACCTTGAGTCGTTCAATTCTTTGCTCTGGCAGTTGAACAACCTTGTCTGGGTAATATTGAAAGGGCTTTTCCCCTGTAGAGGTGGCAATCATTTCTCCAGAACGTTCCAGAATAAAACTTTGCCCAGTTTTACCGATTTTGAGTTTACTTAAAAAATCCCCAAACATTACCAGATTTAAGCTTGTCATCCACACTCCTTGGAGAGCTCCACTATTGGTATATATGGGTTTGCCAGCCGCAATGTATAGGTATTTACCTGTAATGTGAGGATACAGTTTTGCCCAAACAGCTTGCTTTTTCTGGACGGGAATTTTATAGTAGGGGCGGTTACGGGGGTCAAAGTTAGGTTTCCCGGCGTTGGTAATTTCCCGGCGTTCCCCTCCTGGACTAACGGTATAGGTCGTCAAAGTGTGGTTATTTTCTATCTCCGAAGTACGGATGACGATCTCGCCATCATCCTGCCGCTCACCAGCAAAAAACTCCTGATTGGGGGTAACAAAAGCTGCGGCAGCAACAAGGGGAAAGGCTGGGAGTTGTCGCCATAGAAACTTCTCTACGTCTCTCCCATTATTAAGATCGATGCGGTTTTGGCTCAGGGCTGCATCATAGTTTTCAAAGGATTGAAAGGGAATAGCAACCAGATCGGTTAGATTTTCCTTGATGCGATCGCTAATATCATTCCGCAACTGAGTAGCTACATCATTTACTGCTTTTTGACCGTTTCTATAAGAAAGATAACCAACAACAGCTACTGCTCCAACTGTTTGGACAACAAAGGGAATAATTAGCAGTATTTGTAGGGGAATTTTTCTGAAAAGTCCAGGTGATAAGGGCATCCTTGATTTACCAAGCATAGTGACTCTAGCATAAGCTAATCAGCTTTAATCTGCATACTCCTACACCCTCTACCCATTCGTGACAGGTTAAAAAAGTCAAACGAATGTCACTGAGTAAATATGCTTAATTAAAATTAAATTAAAATGAGAATAAATTGCTAGGAGAGTTGGCGCACCGAACAATCAGATTCGCAGCGTCCAATAGAAATGGTTTTGGAAGATAAATTTGGCTTGCCTCGCCCTAACTGGGTTGAAGATGAAAATTATTATTTTTGGTCTTAAATCACAGTTCGACAGCGGTTAAAATCCCTGGCGGCTTTAAGTACTAGCGTGTCTCTCCTGTAATTTCTTCATTTCCTCCTGTACGCCTACGGCAATCTGCAAAGCTTCATTTAACAACCGCCCTTGCTCGCTCGCCCGATCGTTAATTTGCAAGGCAGTCAAAGCTCGAAAATTAGTATCAAACATATCAGAATGACCAGCTACAAATTTTTTATTTTCCCTGAGAATCCTCTCGGTTTTTAAAGCTCTAACCAAATCTTCTCTGATCAGATACAAGGCTTCAATAACTTGCTCGCGATTGCGAATAGTTACCTTGTGATTGCCAGCTTCTTCTATGTTGTCATTAACTTCTATAGCTTTAATAATAGCATTATATCTGTCCACATCATCAAAAAGATTAACCAGATGTTTATTCCTGCTACTCAACCAAATTTTCCAAAAGTCATCAACTATTAAAGCCAGAGCCGCCGCGAAATGGACAGAAATTAATAACAAATAGTATCTCGGAAAAATTAGCAACAGCAGCAAACAACTAATGGCAACCAAAGCAATAACAGCCAAAGTTTTCAACCCTTCAGTGACAAACTTACGGATCGCAGGTGGTCTGTAGGTACGGTCTGTCCCTACACCACTGAGCCGCTTGAGTTCACCCTTAGTAATTTCCAATCCCTGGATATCAGGTCGCATAAATAATTTTAGCTATTAATTTTAGTTGTAGGTGCTGACGCTGGTATAGAATAATTTAACACCTTGCTCGTAACTTTAATAATTGGCTACTATACTCTAATATCTAAGTTGCAGCTATAGGAACGCTACACTGGAACGACCAAGTTGACAACTCAGTTGCCTAAATAAGCGATCGCCAGCCCAGTTGCCCAATTTTCTTCTACTATGTCTCAACGCCCTATCTACCTAGACAACCACGCGACAACCCCGATCGACGAACGGGTACTCGCTGCCATGCTCCCCTATTTCCGGGAACACTTCGGCAACCCCGCTAGCATCAATCATACCTATGGTTGGGAAGCAGAAGCGGCAGTCAAACAGTCCCGGCAAGCGATCGCAGATGCCATCAATGCCTCACCCGAAGAAATTGTCTTCACTTCCGGCGCAACCGAAGCGAACAATTTAGCGGTCAAAGGCATAGCCGAAGCTTATTGCAACAAAGGGCGACACATCATCACGGTAGCAACCGAACACAATGCGGTACTCGATCCCTGTCATTATTTAGAAAAATTGGGATTTGAAATCACTTTTCTCCCCGTCCAAAGTGACGGACTGATCGACTTAGGCAATTTAGCAAGATGTATTCGCGCCGACACGATTTTAGTCTCGGTGATGGCTGCTAATAATGAAATTGGAGTAATCCAGCCGATCGGAGAAATTGCCGCCATCTGTCGCGGTGCAGATGTCTTTTTCCATACAGACGCAGCCCAAGCGATCGGCAAAATTCCACTCAATGTCGAGGCATTGAAAATTGATTTAATGTCCTTGACAGCGCACAAAATTTACGGCCCAAAAGGCATCGGCGCTCTTTATGTCCGCCGTCGCCATCCCAGAGTTCAGCTTGCAGCGCAAATGCACGGCGGCGGACACGAACGGGGAATGCGTTCTGGTACGCTCTATACCCCTCAAATTGTCGGATTTGCCAAAGCCGTAGAACTGGCCATTTCCGAAATGGACTTAGAAGTGGAACGGGTGACAAATTTGCGTCAAAGGTTGTGGGACTATTTATCTCCCTTGGGCGACATTGTTATTAATGGTCATCCCATTCACCGCTTGCCTGGAAATCTTAATATCAGTGTAGATGGAGTTGATGGTCAAGCGCTGCTACTAGGAGTACAACCTATTGTCGCTGTTTCTTCGGGTTCGGCTTGCACTTCCGCTAAAATCGCGCCTTCTCATGTCTTGGAAGCAATCGGGCGAAAGGAAAAGTTGGCTTATGCTTCCCTACGGTTCGGTATTGGTAGATTTAGCACCGTCGAAGAAATTGATACCGTAGCTAAGCACTGTGTAGCAACTATTAATTCGCTAAGAAAAGTAGCAGTTGCGGAAGTTTAGTTTCGCGATCGCTTCAACCGATTTAATGTTGGTAATTGGTAATAGAAGAAGGGGCTAGGGGCTACGGGCTAGGGGCTAGGGAAGAGGAAGGAGGGAAGACGGAGAGGGAACTTACTAGGACTTACACACCCAACCAAAGAAACCGGGTTTTTCACGAAAATACTTCGTTGTTACCCACAGATTGTCTCAAAAACCCGGTTTCTGGAACCCCATGCTAATAGCTAATAGCTAATAGCTAATTA
>NZ_CACA01000103.1:0-30417 GCF_000180455.1 Kamptonema sp. PCC 6506 | reverse complement strand
TGCCCAAGAACTCCCCCTCCCCAAGCTAATCCCCGCTAGAGTCAGGGTAGTGGTGGCGAATTTGTTCAGCTTCGGGACAATCGTCCGAGACTAGGGGCTCGTAGTTGCTTCGCGACACCGAAGCTAACTTTTGGCTGATAGCGCCAATACTTTCTAAGCGCACCATCTCTTCCCAAGAACAAACTTCGTCTTCTTCATCGGTTTCGTAGCGCAGCGTCACCAAATCTCCCTCTATATCCAAGATCCGAGCGCGCTCAATCCAACGCTGCTGATCCCGCAAGAAAATACAAACCTCACGACCATCACAACAGAGTTGATAGATTTTGCGCTGTAGCATTTGTTATTTCTCCTGAGCAGTTTACTTGCTCAAAAAGATCGTCTGTTTACACGGTTGAGGTGGCCTTCGAGGCCTCTCTACCGACACAGGTAATATTACCTGATAACAGTACGAAGTTTATAATTAAATTTATAGCGCAATCTGAGCTTTCTCGCACGAATGAAAATTTTAGGGAGCGGCTGAGCCTAGATAACAGTTAAGCTCTAGCTGGTTGAGTCTGCCTGGGAAAGGGGGCCCACCAGAGGCGATCGCATCTTTAATAAATCGAATGTAGGGGATTGTAAAATTTTTATATTTTTTGTCGATTTTGTCGCTCGGCAAATTTTCCTCTCCCTGAAGGCAGAGTTTTTTAGTTAACAGCCAACTTTTGAGTATAACCTGTAGTTAACAGAATTAATACCGCGACAGTAATCTCATTTCCCCTTGACGCTGAGCTTCCCGCTGGATATAACCAGAATTGACGGCATCGCAGAGAGCTGCGATCGCATCCAAATCCTCTGAGTGATAGCTATTAAATCCCATCACTTGACGTAGCAACCCTTCGGAGGCGACACTCAGACAGCGAGTTTGAAAAGCTGAATCTACAAGTTTGCGAATCATCATCTTGTATGCTTCCCCGACATAAATAACTGATAATCTTAATATCAACTATTCTCAGTGTTTAGATAATGATGGAGATCCGTCAAAAACCGTGATCTTAAAGATATTGTAAATGTGACTGAAGTCACTGACAACAAGCAAGTATAAATGTACACAATTGTGGCTGGAAACAACCAGATCAAAATATAGGGAGCGCAGCTTGTAGCAGTTAAGCTAAAAGAATTGCGGTTGGCAGCAAGAGAGGTTAAAGTAAGCGATCGCGGTGTTAAGGAGACTAAAGTAGTGGTTTATATAGAAAATTTGTCTCAACCTTCTATTTTTGAACTAGCACGTTCCGGTGACAATCAAGCCCTAAATTACTGGATTGACAGCCTGCTAAGGCCCGAAGGCATCTATGCCCGCGTAGAAGCTGCTCAAGCCGGTTGTCTGCAAATCCTAGTCGAATTTCAGCGTGAATTTGCAGCCGATTCACTGATAGTCAATACCCTGCGGGAACGGTTAGTTAAATTCATCTGCCACCAAATCTGGAGGCTGAATTCCCCAGCAGTAGAAGGCGTGCGAGTTGTAGCCCGCTTAGCCGGCACTCCCGATATCCTGTGGAAACAGTCAGTACGGATAGTAACTCCTGCCATCCGCGATCGCAAACGCTATCGTTCCTTGGAGACCCTCGAATGGGTTAAATTTAAAACACTTCGCTCCCTATTTTTGATGGGGTCAGCCGTTGCATCCTTCATCATCGGGTGCTGGGTAAGCTACCACGAAGCTAATGCCATGCGGCCAATTGATTTGGCCTCACAACAGCAAGCTTTAGTGACATCAGCAATCTCACCCAAACGCCTAGAAACAGTTCAAGCAGCATTAGAAATAGTGCCAGTAGTAGAGCACAAACAGGTACTCAACCCCAATGACCCAACAGTAACGCTAATGTTCGGCGGCGATGTCAATCTGTCTGACGAATTGACACAAGTTGCAGGCAAAGATTACGGATGGGCCTTCGCCGGCTTAGAGGAGTACCTACAAGCAGACTTAGCGATGGTAAACCTGGAAAATCCCCTGACGAATTTTACCGGCCGTCGCCAGAATAAACAAATTAATTTTAAAGCCGATCCAGAGGCAGTAAAAGTATTAACAGCAGGGGGAGTAGATATTGTCACTTTGGCCAATAATCATACTATGGACTTCGAGGAACCAGGACTGGTGGAAACCATAGAAACATTAGATCGAGCAGGCATTCACCATTTAGGGGCCGGTAGAGATGCCAAAGAAGCACGACGACCTGAGATTATTGAAGTTAAAGGTCAGCGCATCGCTTATCTAGGTTACTACGATGCCGATATTAACGCTGCCGGAGAAGGGAAAGCGGGAACAAATTCCCGTCATAATCAACGGATAGCAGAAGATATCCGAGCGATTCGCGATCAAGTAGACTGGGTGATCGTAAATTATCATTGGGGTGCAGAATTAGCCGACTATCCGGGAGACTGGCAAATCGATTTGGCTCGCTTCACAATTGACCAGGGTGCAGATTTGGTGGTAGGCCACCACCCCCATGTTTTACAGGGGGCAGAAATTTACAAAGGCCGACCGATTGCTTATTCTTTGGGAGACTTTATTTTTGGAGGGAATGCCCGCAGTAATTACGATACAGCGGTGCTCAAAGTGTCTCTAAAAGGGAGAAATATGAAAGTTGAGTTTCTACCAGTGGAGGTGACAAAGTATCAGCCAAAAGTTGTTAAAGGAGAAAAGGGAGAGCAAATTCTCAAGCACGTAGAGCAAATTTCGAGTATTTTTGACAACCCAATGCGATCGCCTGTAGTTTTGGATGCTCCAATTCTAGGCGGCAGAAAGGAAAATAGAAAGATAGAACCCATCCTCACTCCCCAGTCCCCAGTCCCCAGTCCCGAACCCCCAATTCCCAGTCCCGAATCTTTAGACCCTAAACCCGAAACTAGAGAAGGCGAAAAGGACTTCACCCCGGAGGTACCGATTAAATCTAGTCCGCTGTCGCCAAGTTTGCCTAACTTACCCAAACAGCCTAGTAATTCTTCCTTTTTCGATCGCGAGTCAACTCCTAGTGAAGAATCTAGCCCACCTCCCAGTAACGAATTGCCTCCCCGCTTGCAATTAAATCCGCCCAAAAATCGAATTGAGGAAACAGATCCGTTTATTAAAGACTCATTTATTAAAGACCCATTTATTTCCCCCCCGGCCCCGAATTCAGGGGCGACGCCCACTCCTCACAGCTATCTGGCCCCCAGTTTAGCTCCTTCGTTCCAACTTATCCCTAGAGAGCGGGTAGAGAGTGTGGTAGTAGCAGGGGGTAGGATGGAAAGCGATCGCCGCAAAATACTGGAGTTGCCGCCTGTAGAGGTTAATAATAGCTAAAGCATCGCCGGAAGGCCTGGGCGGTAAGCGGTAAATAGGACAAGGCTAATTACTAATTCCCTGTCACCGATGACCTATTACCAGTGACTGACAACCAATATATCGATGACCTATTACCGATGACAAATGTGTTTGCGATCGCGCTCGAACAGAAGCAATACAAAACCTACACCCTCTCCGACAAAGCAGCTAACTCTAGTTTAGATGTTGTACCCGAGCGGGGCGGCATCGCTACTCGCTGGCGGGTTCAAGGTGAAGAAATCCTCTATTTAGACAAGGAACGATTCGCTAATCCTGAATTGACAGTACGCGGCGGCATTCCCATCCTGTTTCCCATCTGCGGCAATTTGCCCGATAATACTTATACCTATAACGGCGTTGAGCGAAAACTCAAACAGCATGGTTTTGCTCGTGACTTACCTTGGGAAGTAGCAGAGCAAGTGACTGTCGATCGCGCTGCGATTACTCTGGTACTTAATAGTAATGACTTGACGCGGGCAGTTTACCCTTTTGACTTTCAACTGGCTTTTACTTATCAGATTAAAGGCAACGCTTTAGAAATTTTCCAGCGTTATACTAATCTCTCCGCAGAAGTCATGCCTTTTTCTAGCGGTTTCCACCCTTACTTTTTCGCTCCCGACAAGAATAAGCTGCGTTTTGAAATACCGGGGATGCAGTATCGGGATCAGAGAACTCAAGAGCTGGATTATTTTACTGGGATTTTTGACCCCACGTTAGATGAAATTGATGTCGCTTTTGAACAGTTAACGGGCTTAGCTGCTACGGCAACAGACAAAAGTCGAGGTTTGCGCCTGATTCTAAGTTATAATTCTAGTTATGGTAGCTTGGTGTTCTGGACGTTGAAGGATAAGGACTTTTACTGTTTGGAACCTTGGACGGCCCCTAGAAATGCTCTTAATACGGGAGCTCATCTGATCAAACTCAAGCCTGGAGCGAGTTGTGAGATGTTGGTACGAATGACGGCAAGTTTTTTTTGAAAAACTCTTGCAATCTCTAGGAAGCTGTGCTACTATTATAAATCGTACCTGGAAATAGTGTTTTTAATAGTATTTCTGGGTCGCTAACTCAACGGTAGAGTACTCGGCTTTTAACCGATTAGTTCCGGGTTCGAATCCCGGGCGACCCATTTTTGAAGGAAGTGTTATAGGGAGTGGCTAGGGGCTAGGGGCTAGGGAAGAAGGGACTAGAGTAAGTGGGTTGCAGCAATGAGCTACTATCCTAACTGCTAAGGAGGTTGTTATATAGCAATCGCTAAGGGGGTTATGGCAGAAACTGGAAGTAGACCCTGAACTTGAGTAGGAAGATTATTATTGAGTTCAAATTCTGATTTGACCAATTCTCACTTCCGGCGCAAGCGAGAGGATTTCTTCTTTTGAGAGTTCCATACATACTTTCCACTTGGGTCAATATATCCCTCCCGATCGCCAACTCGTACCTGTGCCAGCCCTTGAATGAAGGGAAAAGTGGAATCAAACTTTGCTTTGATCGCTAGCCTTCCGGTCGGGTCGATATAGCCCGAATGCCCGTCAATTCTTACATCAGCCAATCCTTCGGAGAAATAACTAGCATTATCAAACTGTGGCTCAATTACCATTTTTCCCTTGCGGTTGATAGAGCCCCACTTTTCTTTAATTTTTATAATAGCTAACCCTTCAGAGAAAGAACCAGCGTAATCAAAATGCGGCTCAATTACCATCTTACCCTTTTGGTCGATATAACCCATTTTACCATCAATGCTAACAGCAGCTAGTCCTTCAGAAAAGTCTCTTGCTTCAAAATAATCCCTCTTTTGTTACTACAGGGAGAGAAAAACTTAGGCGGTCAACAAACTTGGAACAGGAAAAGGTATTGTTTAGCCACATAGTCCGTAGCATGACCTTTTTTTATATCTCCTGTTTCATCAATACAGAGGACAATTTTTTGGTCTCCGATTAACTGGAGAATTATACCTAATCGCATCTGTCTTACTGATTGGCAAGAATAGCTCGAATCGCTTAAAAAATGATGTAAGCTTTGGCTATTAGATAACCCAACCGAAGGGGCAATGCGCGGTAATGATTTGCGATGCAATTCTGATAGCAGTCCTAGATGTAACAGTTTGAAGGCTTCATAATTTCTGACATCGGAAAAAAGGTGTTCATAGTTTTGGCAATAGTCATCAATGAATTTCACTGTCGGTGTGGCCCGACGAGGTGCTGTAACCATTGTTTTCAAAGGTTTTGAGAGTTCTATTTTTATTTTACTCTCACGCTCAGTGACAAAAGAGGGATTAATTAGGTGGAGCTACTTATAACATAACAAAATGTGCCATAAAAAGCAAAAGGTGGGCAAAATGCCCACCCTAATTTTCACTTCCCTACCGTGAAATACTCATTTTTAGCATACACACTAATAATGCAATCTCCCACTTCAAAAAACATCCCCTCTTGCTCATCTTTAGAGAATTGCAAATTCCCATACTTAGCACCAATTTCATTAGCAGTAGCAGCCTTAGCCTCCATTTCATCGGGTATCAATCCAGTCGAACCTATATAAAAAACTAACGGCGAAACCTTCTCGCTATACACCTTTTCAGCATAAGCTTCCAATCGCTCATTTGCACTAGCTAAAGCTACAACAAACTCCTCTCGCTTTACCTCCTCTCCCTTCCATTTCGCTTGCAAAAGTCGCAGCAAACTATCTGCACCCACCTTAGACAAAATATCTGTAACAATTCCGTTATTTTCCAACCCTAAAAAGTCATCAAAAATCAGCTTCATCAAGTCATCAACCTTAGTAACTTTAGTACGTGATGAAAGAGTCTTATGTCCAAAAATTACCGACTGCTCTAAGATAGCATCAAAGGTTGGTTTATCCAACTTTTCCCCAGTATCTTGATGATAAACCTCATAGAGGCGATCCAGGAACTTGTTAGCCGAGTGGAATTTGCCAAAATTGAGGATATCTTTGCTACCAATGTCGATTTTGAAACTAACTCGCGAATCTACTGAACCATTGGCGATCGCATCCTTTAAATCGGTGTATTCCGTCGTAGTGGGAAAATTGATGTAGAGGCTTTTTGACAGATAATGCTGTTTCAATTCCTCCAATTGTTCCGCCGTGTAAGTCTCCGATTCTGCCTTCAAATGAGCAGATAAAATACTGGAAACAACTTTAATTTTTGCCAATTCCTCAAACACGCCATTCAGACTACTGTAACGTCCATCAAAAGGTACAAGCGGCAAACTATCTAACTTGAGATCGTACTCGGAACGGAAATCAAATTCATCAGCAGGCAAACCATCTTTTTCAATTAAACCGCGCTGTTTTAGCAAATCAAAGACGGCTTTGCTACTGATTTTAATGCGGAGTGACTTAACATTCACTTCGCCGTCGCTAACAATCGTATAATTGTTGAAAGTATTGATGTCGTTAACCAAAATTCCCGCTACTTCATCGATCTGAGTGCCATCCTCAACTTTTACCAGCTTAACTTTCCTGGTTATCAACATATTGATGGTTGCGGTATTTTGATTGATAGCAAATGAACCCATCCGCACGTACTCACCACCATCTAAAAATTCAGTTTTAAGCCAAGGTTTGACCAAGTTGCCATTTTCATCTCGCTTCCCTTCAATGCGTTTTAAACCTTTGCGTTGATAATTTTTCTGCAAGTGTTTGAGATTGATAATAATACTGTTGCTGTGTTCCTTCAATATCTCGATCAACTCCAGCAAGGTAATTTTATCGCTGACTTTTACGCGATCGCCAATTTCGTGACTAGCCAACACATTTGGCTCAAAAATAGCCTGTTCTAAGTCTTCAGTAAAGTCAGCTATTGCTGCATTTGTTAAAGCCTTAGCGTGTCTTTCTGTTAAGGTAGCATCAAAGGTACTCGCTGTTGCATACTTAGCAGTATTCAAATTGCCATTCGCCAAGTTAGCCTTCGCAAAAGCAAACACTGATTCATCTGTTTGAGCAACGGGAATATCTAATTTATCATACTCCTCTTTGCTGACTTTCTGATATTTGTAAAACAGTCCCTCATCGTCTGCTTTGAGTCCGCAAATTTTCAGAGTGGTTGATGAACCGTTGACTTTTTTCGCATTCTTGGAGACGAAAACTTGATAATCGTATTCCTTAATTAATGGTTCTTCCAGCGGTGGTGCAACGCTACCACCTAACAGTTTGGCTGTATCGTAAAGAGCATCATAAACCATTTTGACTTCCCCTGCTCTGATACAATTACCTGATAAGGTGTTGGCAATTTTGGAGAGTAATTTAAAGTCAGCACTGGAATAGGAGATCGTGTTAGCAAAGACATCCATGCCTTTCAATTCTTCGCAAATTCTTTCTAAGGCTGCGGCTTCTGAATTCGCACTCGGATCGTTAGCATAGCCATCTGTATGTAAATTAATGGCAGTCAGTTCACCCTCTTTAATCAAAGATTTAGCTAGTTTCATCGACTGAGACATTCCCGTAAACGATCCAGTCTTGATTTTCTTGATTTCCTGAATGTACGATGAGTTAAGCTGCATTACTTCTTGAATCGGAATGCGTTGAAAATGACAAGTTACATCCCCATGAGAGGCATAGGAAATCAAGCTAATAAGTAGCTGATAATTATTGTATTCATCTAAGGTCAAAAGCTTAATGAGCGTGTCTTTTAGCGGCTCTAAGTCATAATACATAGAGCCGGAACGATCGATGATGATAATGTTATGAGCAACTGATTTTTCAGGGATATCGTCAGGCTTTCTTTCTAAATTAATGCGGTCAACTAGATAGAATGCTTTTTCGCTACCAGCAAAATTGTAGAGAGTAAATTTGGTGCGAGTATTGGAGATTGCTGGACTGCTGGAATTTTGAGGTTTGACTTGGGATGCTTGTTTTGCTTGCCGTGCCATAGTTATAACCTTTGTTGATTTATTCATCAAGTCAAGCATTACATATACTATAGTCTATGTCAAGGCCTATTCAGAAAAATCTCCTGGGAGTTTAAATAAGCATTAATACTTAGTGAGGATGGTAACTCTAGCAGTAGGTTTAACTGCGATCGCATTCCGCCAGCATATTAATGCGTAAATTGCCCAACCTGTATTGAAAGTGATATTACATACCATATTAATTCTGTACTTGATTTGTGTATTGAGAAAATATCAAACCCCTAAAATTTCTTGAGCTTTTTGTAACACTTCATCAGGATCGAAAGGCTTAGTGAAGTACAAATCAGCCCCCATTTCCTCAGCTTTCTTCTTATCAAATTCTTGACCCTTAGCTGTGAGCATAATAATATAAACCTCTGTGAGTTTCAGGACATTTTTGACTTGATTGCAGACATCAAATCCGCTCATCTTTGGCATCATTACATCGAGAAAAACTAGATTTGGTTTTTCTAACTGGATTGTTGCTAAGGCTATCTCACCATTCTCCGCAGTTAGCAACTCGACTCCTTCATCTTCTAGTTCCTCTAAAGTTTGTTCTAACAGCATCCTGAGATGAGGCTCATCATCCACAATTAGGATTTTTTTAGTCATTTTTAGTCCTGATGGTAATTATTAGTAGTTAGTGGTTAGTAGTTGCGCTCGGTGTATATTAGTTATTGTTATAGTAGTTATTTCTTGTGAAATTTAGTGTGAAATTTCTACTAATAACTAGCCCTTAATAATTGACCATTAACAACTAACGAATAGCAACTCACGACTAGCCACTCACCGTTTCCCTAATATATTACCTCAAAAACGTCTACACTTTTGCGTTTTCCTTTAACCGTGATGTTTCCAACTTCGCGATAGGTAAAAAAGCCCTTAGTAGCTTCATAGACACTGCTACTGACAAGGATCTGTCCCCCTTGAGCGATGCCTTGCAGCCGCGATGCCAAATTTACTTCATCGCCAATTGCAGTATAGTCAAGGTGTTGCGGCGATCCGATGTTACCAATAACTACCTCGCCAGAACTAATGCCAATACCCGTGAGGAAATTTTCTTTAATCCAGTCAACAGGAATATTTCTTAACCTCAATTGCATTCCAATCGCGGCCGCTATCGCCTGCTTCTCATTATCTATCAGTTTAGCAGGTGCGCCAAACATTGCCACAATCATATCCCCCACAAACTTATTCACAGTCCCTTCATGGCTAAAAATCACATCTACCATGTGGGTAAAATATTCGTTCAAGTATCCCACAATCATTTCGGGAGGTAATTCCTCACATTTAGTAGTAAAATTTCTAATATCTGAAAATAAAATAGCTATGCTTTTCTTCGCCGGAGCCAAAGAGATATCACCTTCTTTTGCGGTAATAATTGCATTTACTAATTGCGGCGGAATGTAGCGTTCCAATTGGCTTTTAATCCGCTCTTCTTGCAGCTTATTTTTATGGAGCATAGCATTCTCAATCGCTGCCGCTGCTATGGAAGCAAGACTCGTGGCAAATTTCAAATCTTGGGCTTTGTAATTCGCAGGTTCTTCGCTACTAATATTAATCACACCGAGGCAGCCATTCTGAGTTTTAAGTGGGACACAGATCAAAGAAATAATAGAATTTTCACCCGCTACAAAGCGCGGATCGTTCCAAACATTATTAACTATTTCCGCTTTATTGTTTAAAAGTACGCTGCCAGCAATCCCTATACCAGGAGACAACTGCATTTTAGTTTTTGACTCTTTGCCATCAGCGACAGCGATCTCCAGTTTTTGGCTTTGAGGATCGAGTAACATTACAGAAACGTTGGTAGCCTGAATCAGTTTTTGAGCTTCAAGAATTACTAATTTAGCGATTTCTAGCACATCTAAACAAGCCGTCAACTTCTCGGAAAGAGCGTAAAAAAGATTAATTTCTCGATATTTATCTAATACTTCTTTTGCTAAAGTCTTTTTTTCCAATTCTTGAGCTGCCAAATAGGTTAGTAAAGAAGCGATAGCAGCAGCTTTTGGCTCTCCTAACACCCATCCAATTACCTCTCCATCCACTTCCACAGGATATTGAGATTGACTCTGACTAGAGTCGCCCATTAATAATCTACCGTCAACAGTCTGAATACTGATTCGCGTATCTATCACACTGAGGAGAGTATGAATTAGATATAATGCTTCTTTTTGAGAAACAAGGCGTTTAAGGCTAATTTGGCTCATTTGTTTTTATATCTATCTGTATAGTATCTCCTTTATTTTCTCCTAGCATCAGGAAGAAAGTATTTTCTAAATCTTTTTCAAATCTCAGAGCTTGCAAAATCTCAGATTTTTGCCAAACATCAGCATTAGCAATAATTAAATCTGGTTTTACAGACATCGCCTTATTCCTGAACTCTTCACCCGTAAGAGCTTCTGTCACGCTGTAACCTCTCGCTTTCAATACATCGGCTAAACTTCTGACTTCTGACACATTTTCATCCACAATTAAAACTTTCTTTTTGGAAGAGCCTTGAGATAGCAGCCAGCCAATTTCTTGAAGCATAGGTTCTGAATCACTGGACTTCACAAAATAGCGATCCACTCCAATACGATAACCTCTTTCTTTATCTTCAATACCAGAATTAATAACAATAGGAATGCTCATGGTCATCGGATCGTTTCTGAGAATAGCTGCCACATCGAAACCATTCATTTCCGGCATCATCACATCTAAAATAATTAAGTCTGGTAGTTCCTGTTTAGCCATGACTACTGCTTCCTTACCGTCTTTTGCTTCCTTGACGATGTAACCTTCTGCCTCTAATTGTTGTCTTAGTAGTTGACGGAGGTTAGCCTCATCATCCACAACTAGAATAGTTTTCTTCTGTTCATTGCCACCCAGTGTAGCATTAGAAACACGATCTCTCAACTGTTTAAGGAAGGTAGTCATGTCTAGCTTCTTGAGGCTCGATTCTGCTTCTTCTGCTGGCTTTAAGGGCAATATAAACGAGAAATTACTGCCCTTACCCAACTCACTTTCTACCCAAATTTTGCCGCCATGATGCTCTATAATTTGCTTACAAATCGGCAGGCCTAGACCAGTACCTTTAGGTTTATCTGTTAAGGTTTCACCGACTTGCTTAAACTTTTCAAATACTTTTGGTTGATCGGCTTCGCTGATTCCCATACCTGTATCGATGATGCTAATCTTAATTTTATCGCCGATTTTTTTAGCTTGGCAAGTTACAAAGCCTTTATCGGTAAACTTGATGGAATTAGAAAGCAAATTAATCATTACTTGAATCAATTTATCCCGATCTCCAACCAACTCAGGTAGATTCTCTTCTATATCTTTAATTGGCTCTAGTCCTTTATTTTCAAACAGAGCAAAAGTTGCCGCAATTGCTCTATCGATCAAATCATCTACCTTCATTGGTTGCATCTTCCAATCTATCTTACCTGCCTCCATTTTGGCAACATCTAAAAGGTCATTGATCAGGTCTGTTAGCCGTTGACCTTCGCTAACAATAATCTGAAGATTATCTCCTACTTGTTTCACGGCCCGCTGAACTTTTTTATCCTCTGTCACCACGATTGGGAAGACATTCTCCTCTAATTTCTTCTGGATAAGTTTAGCAAAACCTAGAACAGAAGTAAGGGGAGTTCGTAGTTCGTGAGAAACGGTAGAAATAAAATCTGTTTTCATCTGATCTACTTCTTTTTCCGCAGTAATATCTCGAATCAAAATTACGGAACCAATATAAGTTGGAGCTTGGCTATCCGATGCAGATTTTTTAAGAATTGCAACTGCGGAACCCTTAGCAAATCTGCCACCTTGTAGCGCTAACTCTACAGTTGAAATTTCGTGAGGAGGCTGTTTAGTATTATCTATCAATTTAGATACTTCACTCCCGAATATCTCCTCAGTAAATTTACCTGTTAAATCGAGGCGATCGAGGGCGAACATATTAGTAAGAGCTGGATTAAAACGAGTGATTCTCCCGTTATAATTTGTGACTAACAAGCCATCAGCAATTGTATCGATAATTGAGGCTAGATAACTCATAGTATCTTGAAGTTCTGCTGTAGCTGCTGTCACCCGTTGTTCAAGAGTTTGACTGTAATTTGAAAGCTTTTGATTGGAAAGCTTTAGTTGACCCGTCATCTGGTTAAAAGCTTGTGCCAAAATCCCAATTTCATCCTCGGTGAGAACTGGTGCTGAGGAGTTCAAATTCCCGCTAGCTACCTCTATTGCAGTGTTGGCAATCGCCAGAATTGGCTGAGTAATCCGGCGCGACATCAGATAAACTGCTACTAATAAAATACCAGCCGAACTCAATCCAATCAGCAAGATTTCTCTGGCTAGTCTGTTGGCGGGTTCAAAAGCTTCTGCTTGGCTCATTTCTGCTAGTAATGCGAGATTTTGATTGGTGAGCCAACGATAGTTACTAATAACTGGAACTTTTTTATAGTTTTTATAAAGCCCTTGACCGTTGTTTTTGGCAAGCGCGGCATCAATACCAAAGCTATTCACACCTTCGTCTGAGTTTGTGTTTTTTTCATCCCCTGATATAAAGATATTTCTATTATTGGCTCGACCCACCAAATAAGTTTCTCCTGTCTTGCCCAATCCAGTTTTTTCCCTAATTAAGTCGTCTACACCTTTAAGATCCAAGTTAACAGCAATCGCACCCATTTTGACACCATTTCTATCTAAAATTGGGGTGGCAAAAGTGATGGCAGATTTTCCATTTGAGGCGTAAAAATTGGGAACAACTGCATTAGCACCTTCACGAGTAAAATAAGTGGTGGGATCTCCTAAAGGTCTAAATTTACCTTGAATATTCGTGTTTTCTCCATAAACAAATACCACAAATCCTCCATTCGTGGTAATGAGAACACTTTGCAAACTTGGTTTAACAGCAATTATATCTGAAAAATATTTTGTGAGGCGCTCGACAGCTATTTTATAGCTGGGATCTAAGTTATCTACAGTTAGCAAAATAGCTATTTGTTGTTGTATTTCTGGCAATTGGCTCATTAAAAGCACATCCTTGCGTTGAGTTTCAACCCATTGATTAAGTTGAAATTCCTTCAGGGAAGTGGCCACCGTTAAACGATCTTGAACAGATTGCTGTAAAGCATCTTTAGCACGAGTATAAGCAGCCCAAGCCACAATACTCACCGTCACCACTGACAATACTGAAAAATAGCTGACAAGTTGATTTAGTAGGCTGCGTTTCCAAAACTTCATTGTTTACCTCCTAATAAATAATGTTAATAGTTAACTATTAACACGATCGCTCTAACTTCATTTCCATTCAGCAAAAATCTGTTCAATCTTGGCTATTGCTTCGTCTCCAGCTTGCTCAGGTGATAGTCCATCTTTAACAATACTCAGAATAGCCTTAGACCAAATATTCTGAGAAAGCACCTCACTGTAAGCAGGATTAAATACTTCATAGCTAGGGCGAGTCAAGCCATTAAGTTGCTTAATTGCTATGGGTATGTGCGGATCTGTGGGATTATTCCAATAGGAATCCTGCAAAAGTTTTGGCATTACGGGAATGATTCGCCCCTTACCTCCCTCTTTAAGAAACTGATTTAAGTTTTCCGGTTTCAGCAAATAGGAAAGAAAACTTTTAGCTTCGGCTTTATGTTGAGAAGCTTCAAATATAACTATCTGCTTAACACCTAATATAGAAGTGAGTTCCCCTCCACCTGGCTTTTCTGGCCAACCTCTCGTTACCATTTTATTAAGATAAAGATCCGTCGATAGTTTATTGTATGGATTCTGCTCCAACTTTTGAGTTAAAGGAATTGACAGCGTACCATTAGCCGTCATTAGCGATTGACTTTCCAGAAAACTGACATTATTGCCAGAGTCTTTCCATTCTACAGAACTAGGGGGTACATAGCCATCTTTGTAAAAGTTAGCGTACTGTTTTAATGCCTTAATTATCCCCTCGCGGTTGGCGGGATCTTTCAGCAATAAATTACCATCTTTATCTAAGATTTTTACATTATAGGCTTCCAAAAATTGTTGGAAAATTAAAAAAGTATCAGTACCCAAAGCTGACATAGTTAAACCCAAGCCATAGATATCTGACTTACCATTTTGGCGTAAACTATCCTGAGCTTGTTTCCAATATTGCCAGAAATTATCCCAATTAGTAGGAATTTCTTGCTCGTTTAAACCACTTTCTTGTAGGAGATTTCGCCAGTACAAAATATGTGTTGCCTGCTGTCCTATTGGTAATGAATAGTAAGACCGTTTTTTAGATATATTATTCTGAAAATATACGGCTTCTAAAGCCGTAGGATTGTACAAATATTTAAGAGGATTAATCAGATCGGAGACATCAGCTAACTGATTTTGCCACGCCAAACTAGGAATCAAATTTGTTTCTGCCGTTGCACTATAAAGCACATCAGGAGGATTACCATCCTTGAGTGCTTTTTGCGTCTCAGCATCAATGTTATTGAGCGGTATTAGTCTTAATTCAGCTTTTTTACCGCTTTCTTTTTCCCATCGATCTATGAGTCTTGCTACTACCTCATTCTCTTCTGGTAAAAATCCTTGCGACCACCAAATTCGGAAACTTTGATTTTGGTGTGGTAGTGAATTTTCCGCGAGATTTGTCGGAGTATTATGGCTACAAGTAGCTAACCCAAAAAACAGTAAAAACAGTAATATTAATGTAAATACCTGCTTACGCATTGTCTTTCTCAACCTCATTAGATAAGATGTTTATTTTTAATTTAGACTTGGAAATAGCCCTTTTGTTTTCTATGAGCAATAACTTCATCCACATTAAAATAAAGTTGCTAACCAATCGGCAATAACACCATAAATCAACGTCTTTACTATACTTTTGAGTCATTGAGTAATATGCTTGAGCTATAGCTTTTTGATACTTAGGTTCAAGTTTTCCTGCTCCAATGAGTTGCGTTTCTGCTTTTGCCAAAATTCTACAAAAACTTTCTACTAACAGGGCTCTATTAGACGTAGAAACTGTCACATTGCCATATTTGCGATATACTGAATAAGAACCTGGTTGGTAGATGATTTTCGCTCCTTTTATGAGTAAAGAAATCAGAAAATCTCGATCTTGTCCGCATTTTAAGGTTTCATCCCATTTAATGCTATTAACAATGGTACTTTTCTTAAAAAGATAGGCAATTGGAGGTAAGCAGCCATAAGCCAACAAAGATTCTAACACATCCTTACAATTTCCAGAAACTCCGAAAATATTGACAGGTTCCTGGAGAATTTCTCCATTCTCTAAATGATACTGATAATTCACATCTCCATAAACAATATCTGCCCCTGTTTCCTCTAAAAATTTAACTTGCCGTTCAATTTTATCAGGAAGTAAATAGTCATCAGCATCAAGATATTGAATGTATTCACCCCTGGATAATTCCATCCCCCTATTTCTCGCATAATTTCCGCCTCTATTTGGCCCAGTTTCCCAAGTTAGTTTACCATTGTAACTTTTGAGCGCCTCTAAGCTTCCATCGGTAGAACCATCATCAATTACAATTACCTCAATCAGCTTGTAAGACTGCTGAAAACAGCTTTCTATGGCTGCTATCAGCCATTTCTCAGCGTTAAAGCAAGGAACAATAATTGATACAAGCTTTGCCATAATTTGCTGTTAATTTCAGGCTGAAACTTAGGGTAAAACCATGCTTATTTCAAATAGGGATGGAATTTTTCAGTAAAATACACCCATTGACTGTCATTTTCCAGACTTAATCTAGCACCCTCGACTAATGCTGTCGATACCAAAGCATCTCGAAATGTCGGTCGCCGCCCTTCAAAATCAGCAGGGGAATTATTTCCTTCTACAATCGATGCGACATCTTTAAGAAATTGAGTGATGCTGTCTATGCCATACCCTCGATATTCAGTATACTCGCTATCCAGCCTCCTATAAGGCTGACAGAAGTACGGGTTAATATCTTCTATCCCCCCTAAGTCAGTTATAGTCTGAACGCCCCGTTTTGTTTGGTCGCTTTCAAACCTCCCTGCGGTACCGATCGCCTCAATTTTTTGCTGAGACATCGCACCATTGCAGTTAGGATCGATCCAATTGGTCAAAATCGTAGATGTAAAGCCCTGCGACCATTCAATCAATACCTGAATCGCATCATAGCTGGAAATGCCGCGTTGCGACAGCCAGTTTTTTTGTCCAGTAGCAACAATTCGGCGGGGTAAAGCTTGAGTGACAAAATAAATCAGATCGGCGTAATGTACACCTAAATACTGAAAAATATTAGTATCCGCGACCCAGGCAGAAAAAGTTTCGCTCGGAATAATTTTGCGCTGGCTAAATTCTACATGAAAGTACAGCGGATCGCCAATAGAACCATCAGCGATCGCTTGGCGAAGTTTCAAATTAGCTAAATCCCAGCGTTTATGAAACTCCACAGCTCCGTAAACTCCATATTTTTCCGCAGCTTGGATCGTTTGCTCTGCATCCGCTACAGTTGGTGATAGGGGTTTAACCACCAGTACGTGCTTGCCACTGGCGATCGCAGCTAAAGCCATCTCTGTATGCAAATGATCCGGCGTAGTAATAATTACCGCGCCTGGATCGGGTAAATTGGCGATCGCCTCTCGATAAGCATTGCCATCCGTGCAATTCCCCATCGGGTAACGCACACAAGGCATTTCTATCCCCATTAACTCCTGAAGCTCACCAAGCTTAGCATCAAAAATAGCAAAAGACTCAGCGGACTTACTAGCAACTAACACCCGATCGATCGTCCCCGCCTGATATTGCTGCATTACCGCTGGTAACACAGTTCCATAACCCTTGGTACTGCGGCCGCAAACATACATACCAGTACCAATTATCAACAGATTCAGCTTTTTCTGCTCAGTATTCAATGACATATCTACAACCAATAATTATGCTTGCTGATAAGTGGTCGAAGATAATTAAACGTAGGGTGGACTCTATTATCCTATCCAATCAAGATAAATCTCTTCACAGGATATGTACCCATTCTACTACTTTACTATACAATATCCAGTTAATATTACGTCAATATTCGGGAAATTGATAGTTTTCTTAGTATATACTCTTACTCCCTCAACTTCTCAATATCTAATCCGCTATGTTAAGTTTAGACAATCCCCTAGTCAAACTCTATGCCACTCTGATTGGATGGGTATTGACAGGATTTATCCTCGGTCGCTATCTACCCAAAGGAGCCTCGACAGGCTTAGGAAAATTCCTATTTTTCTGCGGCGCACCATTTAGTATTATTGCTTTCATGCGTCGTGCTAACCTCTCTGGATACCTAATAATTTCTCCCTTAACAGCGTGGACTGCTTTGTTTGTAGGGGCAGGATTAGCTTGGATTTGGATCGATTTAGGAGTCAACGACGAGCGCCTGCAAGCTATTTCTCGCGGCCTCACAAATCCCAAAAATGTTGACAGCAGGGCAACATTTGAGGAAGATAGCCGAGCGATAAAAAGTGCTTGGAGTAAACCAACTCAAGGCAGTTTTTTATTTGCAATGATGGTGGGAAATACGGGATTTTTAGGTTTTCCCATTATTTTGTCTTTAGTGGGAGCAGACTACTTTGCTTGGGCTTTGTTTTATGACTTAAGTATTACTCTCGGTATCCATGTATTCGGCGTAGCACTAGCAGCTTATTACGGTACTGCACCCAAGATCGAAGGTTGGAAAGGCCCCCTTTTGACAATATTAAAAAATCCTGCATTATGGGCTTTTGGGATTGGCTTAGTCGTGCGAATTCTGCCACTACCTCCACAAGCGGATAAAATATTGCAGACGGGTGCTTGGACAGTAATCACTTTATTCTTAATTATGATTGGGATACAATTGAGTAAGCTTTCATCTTTTCATAATCTCAAACAGGGATTGACTTGTCTCGCTATTAAAATGTTGTTAACGCCTTTGGTTGTTGGCACGGGCTTAATGTTTTTTGGCATCACTGGCCCGCCCAGACTTTTGTTAGTTTTGCTGATGGGTATGCCTCCAGCTTTTATCACTACTTTGTTTGCAGAAAAATATGGTTTAGACCGAGATTTGGCAGTAACTACTGTAGCAATTGGCTGCGGAGCTGTGTTATTTACTATCCCTATATGGTTATGGCTATTTGGGTTTTAAATATAGGCAGGAGGCAGGTGGCAGGAGGCAGGTGGCAGAAGGCAGGAGGTAGGTGGCTTTTGTAATACTAATTCTCCTAAAAATAGGACTTACATAAAACTATAATTGGGAGAATTTGTACAAATAAATGTAGCCATATCATTACGAACGAAGTGAAGCAATGACGATAGAAGCATAAGTAGTTGGGCATAAATAAACGTAGTCATGTCATTGCGAACGAAGTGAAGCAATCACCTAGTCCCTGAGATTGCTTCTGTTTGCTTCGTTCCTCAGATTGCTTCGTACCTCAGATTGCTTCGCTTCGCTCGCAACTGCGCTTCGCTTGACGCGCTGCGCTTGACTCGCAATGACGAGAGAAGTATAAATAACAAGACTTACGCACACAACCAAAGAAACCGGGTTTTTTGAGAAAAATCCTTGGTTGTGACCCACAGATTCTCTCGAAAACCCGGTTTCTGGGACTCTATGCGTAAGTCCTAGATAATTTAAACTGAGAAATTATGCAGTTTTGTTAGCGCGGCGGCGACGTGCGGCGATTATTCCACTAGCACCCAAGGCTAAACCTGCCATTGTCATCGGTTCGGGTACTGCTTCTGCTGCTCCACCTATTACTTTAAAGTCAGGGCCATTATCGCCAAGGGAGCCGTTAGTGCTCACTTGAATTGCACCAATCGGGCCGCTCACTCCTAAATCTGCTAAGCTAACACCCCATGCGCCCACATTTTGAGAACCGCCAATTTCTTGGGTGTTAATACTATATCCAGCCTTTCCCCAACTACTGGAATTAAGAGTTAGAAGATTTCCAATCAGGTTTCCCATAGCATCCAAAGCTTGAACTCTAAGGGTGCTATTCATACCCCGTTCCCAGAAGAATAAGTTTGCTACTGCTGTAGTAAACGATAGGTTAAGTTTAAACGAACCCGCATCTTCAGTGTCGATAATGTTGTTAAGGTTATTGTTGCCAAGATAAGCAGCCATTTCGCTTCCAGTTGGGTTCTTAATTCCCGATACATCTACTGCTTGTCCATTAACTATCGGGGAACTGGCGTTATCACCTTTATCTGTACTGGCTGCGCCGCTATTATCGTTACTTTTTGTCTTATCTTCAGGGTTGCTTGTTTGCGTATTCGGGTTTAAACCACTTTTAACTGGTGTATTGTTGATGATGTCTACAGCCTTGACGAAAGCAAAATCGCTGGTTGTTTTACCGCCGTATGTAACTGACTTTAACCAAATATCACTTTTAGCATCTGGTACGCTGGGAGTTGTCAAGTTAGTTGTAAAATTAAATGCCTTAGCTGGTGATTGAAATGCAAGCGTGCCTAAAGTAGCAGCAAGAGTAGCTAAGGTTGGGAGTAGTTTGGTATTCATGGTGATTAGTGATAAGTGGGTGAAAATTTGCTATATTTTTATTATCTATTAATTTTTGATTAGTGTTCCTATAGAGGTCAGTTTTAGGAGAATCTTCATTGAGGCTTCACTGCTACTTCACACAAGGTAAATTCAGGCTCTTAGTTTTTAAATGCTTTGTTTATTAAGAGAGTAACAGAGTTTAAATACTTCGGTAATTACCTTGATTTTCTTAATTCTATGAATCAATTTTGATCGTGTTTACGTATGATTGCTGAGAGTGTGAACTTGAAGATATAGAAACAATCAAAGGGAAAGCAAGACTATCTTAGATAAAATAGGGGGGTGTAACCCTTACAGGCTAAGCCTCCACACTATTCTGAACTCGCTCTGCGCCTGTCTCTGTGTACTTAGGTAGGATAGGACTTAGGCACCCAACCAAAGAAACCGGGTTTTTACGAAAATATTTCGCCCGTATCCCCAGAAGCTCTCAAAAACCCGGTTTCTGGAGCCATGAGCGTAAGCCCTAGTAAAGTTGCTTTGAGGCATTGCCATCAAGTCAGACTATGTATAGGAAGCGAGGGACTAGGGACTATAATGCTTATGGCCAGGGAAGAAAGCGCTTAAAATCTAGGGATTGCTTCTAAAAGTAACCATTTTAGCCTTTCCCCTCTTCCCATCGGTGTCAACTTAAAGTCAAACCCTGAATCCGACAGGGGTTAAAACCCCTGTCTCAAAGATCAAGTCCTCTGAAGAGGACTAATAAATTTAACAATTTTCTTCAGTCCTCTTCAGAGGACTTTAGCTATTAGACAGGGGTTTTAACCCCTGACGGGCTTTCGGCTTAAGTTGACACCAATTCCCTCTTCCCTCTTCCCTCTTCCTTCTTCCCTAGCCCCTAGCCCCTAGCCCCTAGCCCCTCGTTATAGACTATGTTCAATCGCATTCAATTCAATCCTGCTTACGCTGTCGAAGCTATAGAGCCCGATCGCGTGTTTTTTGTCTCCGAAAAAGGCGCTGGTTGGTTGCGCGATCGCCTATATCAGAAATTGGCTAGTCTGATTGATGGCGATCGCGACAGCGATAAAATTATTGATGCTATTCTTCTAGAGTTACTGGCAGACCAAGAATCCGACCCTGAAAATACGGCTTTCTTTCAAGATGCTCTCAATACCAGCATCAAAACCCAATACGCTCTGTTTCAAATGGAGAAACAGGGCTATATTCAGTTAGAAGACAATCCTCTGCCGCCGGATTTAGCCATCTTCTGTCATCATCTCAATATTGCCCCTGCTGATGTGCAGCAGCGATTGCAATCGACCAAAGTAGCTGTAAAATCATTCAGTTCAGTTCCGGCAGAAGCCTTGATTAATCTGCTGGAATCTCTGCATATTGAAGTTGCAGAAACAGGGGATATTACCGTAGTTTTAGCGGACAATTATCTCGATCCTAGACTAGAGGAATTTAACCAAAAAGCTTTACAGTCGCAATCTACTTGGATGTTAGTTAAACCCTTGGGGATAACTCCTTGGCTCGGCCCCATATTTGCCCCGGAAAAAACAGGTTGCTGGCATTGTTTAGCTAAACGATTACAAGACAACAACCCTGTGGAAAGTTTTATCGAAAGGCATAAAGACATTCCCCCCATCAATCCTCCCCTTGCTACTCTCAATTCTACTAAACAAACTGCCCTGAGCATGGCAGCTACGGAGGTGTTTAAATGGATTGCCCAAGGAGAGAATCGCAGATTAACTAGCACTCTGGTAAGTTATGATGCGATCGCGCTCCAAACTCAAGATCACATCCTCGTTAAACGTCCCCAATGTCCTACTTGTGGAGAGATGGCTAAGGGATTAGCGAAGAAACCCCGCCCCGTAGTTTTAGGACATCGGAAGAAAAACTTTACAGAGGATGGCGGACACCGTTTTTGTTCTCCAGAAGAAACCCTGAGAAAATATCAACATCATATTAGCCCGATTACTGGAGTTGTGCGGGGATTGAGTAAGATTCAAACTAATGCTCTCAATCATACCTATGTGGCTAAACATCATTTTCTCACGGTTTTTGACGATTTAGAAAACTTACAAAAAAATCTCGGCGGTCGAAGTTCTGGTAAAGGAAAAACCGATGCTCAAGCTAGAGCCAGCGGTTTTTGTGAGGCTATTGAACGGTATTCTGGAGTTTTTCAGGGAGATGAAATCAGAGAAAAAAGTAGTTACAATAAATTAGGCGATCGCGCCATTCATCCCAACGATTGCATGAACTTCAGCGAACAGCAATATCAACATCGGCAACAATGGAATGCTGAATGTCAAGGTTGGTTTCAAAAAGTTCCAGAACCCTTCGATCCAGACAGAGAAATTGATTGGACACCTGTTTGGTCTTTGACTCATCAAACCTTCAAATATTTGCCCACAGCTTATTGCTATTATGGCTATTCTCCAGGCTATCAACCTGACTGTTGGGCAGACTCTAATGGTTGTGCGGCGGGTAACACCATTGAAGAAGCAATTCTGCAAGGTTTCATGGAATTAGTCGAGCGGGATGCTGTGGCTTTGTGGTGGTATAATCGGCTTCAGAAACCCCAAGTCGATCTAGATAGTTTTGACGATCCTTATTTCCCAAACTTGAGACAATATTATCAAAGTATCAATCGGGAACTGACGATTTTAGACCTGACTAGCGACTTAAATATTCCCACTTTTGCGGCGGTGACGTGGAGGTGCGATCGCCCAGTCGAAGACATTGTAATCGGCTATGGTACTCATTTTGACCCCAAGATTGCTCTCAGTCGCGCTTTAACGGAAGTCAATCAAATTCTACCTAATGTTTTATTTGCTCAAGCTGATGGTAGTACCCAATATCCGGCTTCTCCCGATCCTCTAGCTGTAGAATGGTGGAAAACTGCTACTATGGCTAATCAACCCTATTTAATTCCCGATCCAAATACTACTCCTAAAGTTTGGGCAGATTATCCCGTAATGGCAACTAACGATCTCTTAGATGATGTCAAGCTTTGTCAACAAATAGTAGAAAGTAAGGGCATGGAAATGTTAGTTTTAGACCAAACTCGTCCTGATGTTGGACTGCGGGTAGCTAAGGTAATTATTCCTGGTATGCGGCATATGTGGAAGCGATTAGATGCAGGAAGACTTTATGATGTTCCCGTGCAATTGGGTTGGTTGCCAGCACCGCTTTTAGAGGATCAATTGAATCCCGTGCCAATGTGGATGTAAGCAATGCCGAGTAAAAAAAGTCTGCTTTCATTGCCTAATTTCTGGTAATTTTACTGGGTCAGGACTTAGATTATGTCCGGTTAAATGAGCGTAATTCCTGTAGGGGCGGGTTCGCCGAAATATTTGACACCCATCGAACAATCATAAAAACCCGCCCCCACCCCACGAAAAAATCAACAATTAATTAAATTTAATCGAACAATCATAAAAACCCGCCCCCACCCCACGAAAAAATCAACAATTAATTAAATTTAATTGTTATTCAGCGATCATTATTCGGGATTATTCGTTGGGTGGGGGCGGGTTTTTTAAGGTTATTGGTAGGTGACATAATTGATCGGCGAACCCGCCCCTACTCCATATCCTAATAATATAATGTGAAATAAGACTTTCTCTGGTATCGTCATGCTACAACAGCGATCGCCAATTCCCCAGACAGAAACGCCTCTGCCGCCGAAGCAGACGTTGCCAACAATGTACGATCTCCCTAGTGAAGATGCGGAGGAACCTGGTTTGCCTGATGAGTTTCATAGCTGGCAACCTCAGTTGCTATCGCGCACGTTACAATTGCCAGATTATCCGAGCGATCGCATCTTTGTCGGTTCAGATTTAAACTTGTACTATGATGTCCATCATTCTCTGTGGCACAAGCGTCCCGATTGGTTTCTAGTTGTGGATGTTTCTCGGTTGTACGAAGAGACGGATTTGCGCTCTAGTTACGTGGTTTGGCAAGAAGGTACAAATCCGTTTTTAGTGGTGGAATTGCTGTCGCCGGGAACGGAAAAAGAAGATTTGGGGCAATTTGTAGAAGCGGAAGTAGATGCTACTGAGGAGAATAATGGACAACCAACGCGAGAAATACCGCCGAGAAAGTGGGATGTTTACGAGCGGATTTTGCGCGTACCTTATTATGCGGTATTTAGTCGGTATAGCGATCGCTTGCGGATTTTTAAACTCGATGGTGGGCGCTATCAAGAACTAATCCTAGATGCTGACAATCCTCGGTTTTGGATTCCCGAACTCAAATTGGGTTTGGGAGTTTGGCAAGGGGATTTTGAGGGGATTAATCGGCGCTGGTTGCGCTGGTATGATAGTGTGGGAAATTGGGTACAAACAGATGCGGAATTTGCGATCGCACAGGCAGAACGAGAACGACAAAAGCGGCTAGAATTAGCTGAGAAGTTAAAGTCGCTTTCTCTCGAACAGTTAACAATTTTGGGCATTAGCCCCTCAGATTTGGAATGATTGTCTTATGCTGAACGGATATCGAATTCTTGATGCTGATTCTCACGTTTTTGAACCCTCTCAAATGTGGGCAAAATATCTCGCCCCTGAATTTAAGCAATTTGCTCCCTCCCCAGATATGAGAATTCAAGGGGAAAAGATTACTAATCAGGTTTCTGAGCAAGTTGAAAAAGTTGGTAATAAGCAGATGATGGAGGCTCACCCTAATTCTTATTTGAAGCGCTTTGATGTGGAATCCCACGTTCAAGCAATGGTAGAAATGGGAGTCGATATAGCATTTGTTTATCCTACTTTTGGACTGTGGTTGTGGTCAATTGATAGTATGGCTCCAGAAGTAGCCGGAGCCTTTACTAGCGCTTACAATCACTGGTTATATGAAGAATTTTGTAGTTACGATCCCGACAGGTTAAAAGGTGTGGGAGCAATTAATCTTCATGCCCCAGAAAAGATGGTTGCGGAATTACATAAAATTGCTGAATTTGGATGGAAAGCGGTGTTTTTGCGCCCCAATCCAGTTAAAGGTAGACTTTTGAGTGATGTTGCCTACGAGCCATTTTGGACTGCTTGCGAAGAGTTAGGAATTGCTATTGGTATCCATGAATCCACTCATAGTTTGTTACCAACTACAGGCGCAGATCGATTTCAGACTCGCTTTGCTACTCACGCCTGTTCTCATCCTATGGAACAAATGATGGCACTTTTAGCGCTGATTGAAGGGGGAGTATTAGAACGTCATCCTTTGTTGAGAGTAGCATTTTTAGAATCGGGTTGCGGTTGGTTGCCCTATTGGTTGTGGAGATTGGATGAAGAGTATCGGAATTTACATTGGGAAGTTAGCCACAATGTTAAGATGCTGCCTTCAGATTATTTTCGTCGGCAGTGCTTTATTGCTGTTGAGCCGACGGAACCTTATCTGGGTCAAATTATCGATTACATTGGTGCTGATAATTTGATTTTTGGTTCTGACTATCCCCACATGGATCATCAGCCAGATATTGTTAACAAAATGATAGAACTTGAAGATAGTTTGTCTAAAGAAACGGTAGAAAAGATTGTTTGGGATAATCCTCGTCGTTTCTATGGCTTGTATTGATTAGCTAATAGTAGCACGTCTAGTCTAAAATGTTGGGTTATCCCAGTTCCTAGAGACGTTCCACCGGAACGTCTCCACTACATATCCCAAAGAAAGAAAATTAGCGGCAATGATTGACCACGATCGCTTATTTAAAGAATTGATAACTACCTTTTTCTGGGAATTTATCCAGTTATTTTTCCCAGAAGTAGCTGCTTATCTAGACCAAGATTCGATTACTTTTCTGGACAAAGAAGTATTTACTGATATCACTGCCGGAGAAAGATACGAAACCGATATTGTTGCCCAAGGCAAATTTAGAGGGCAAGAATCTTGTTTTTTGATACATATAGAACACCAAGCCCAAGAACAAGCCGATTTTGGGGAACGAATGTTTCGCTATTTCTCCCGCTTGTCAGAAAAATATCACTTACCAGTTTATCCGATCGCGATTTTTTCCTACCCTTATCCCCTTGCCCTAGAGCCCAATGCCTATCAAGTGGCATTCCCGAACAAAGTAGTGCTAAAGTTTAACTATGATGTTGTGCAACTCAACCAACTCAACTGGCGGGATTTCCTGCGACAGGAGAATCCGGTAGCGGCGGCGCTGATGGCAAAAATGCGAATTGACAAGAGCGATCGCCGTCGGGTTAAATATGAGTGTTTGCGGTTGATGGCAACATTGAAAATAAATCCAGCTAAAATGAAACTAATTGCTGGGTTTGTGGATGTTTATCTGCGGTTGAATGCAGAAGAAGAGAGATTGTTTAAGGCGGATATTGCTCAGTTGGAACCAGAAAAAGAGGCAGTAGTTATGGACATTGTGACTAGCTGGATGGAGGAAGGTTTGCGACAAGGTTTGCAACAAGGTTTGCAACAGGGTTTGCAACAGGGTGAATTAGCAATTATTCAACGTCAGCTTACACGACGAATTGGGGCTATTCCTCCAGAGTTACAAGAGAAAATCAGTCAGTTGTCTTTAGTCCAATTAGAAAACTTAGGAGAGGCATTGCTGAATTTTTCCTCAGTAGAAGATTTAAGAAACTGGCTGCAACAAATTTAATTCTAACAATTCAAAAGCGATCGCCGTCGAGTTAAATATGAGTGTTTGCGGTTGATGGCAACATTGAAAATAAATCCAGCTAAAATGAAACTAATTGCTGGGTTTGTGGATGTTTATCTGCGGTTGAATGCAGAAGAAGAGATATTGTTTAAGGCGGATATTGCTCAGTTGGAACCAGAAAAAGAGGCAGTAGTTATGGACATTGTGACTAGCTGGATGGAGGAAGGTTTGCGACAGGGTTTGCAACAAGGTTTGCAACAGGGTGAATTAGCAATTGTTCAACTCCTACTTACACAGCGAATTGGAACTATTCCCCCAGAGTTACAAGAGATAGTCAGTCAGTTATCTTTAGCCCAATTAGAAAATTTAGCCAAGGCATTGCTGAATTTTTCCTCGACAGAAGATTTAAGAAACTGGCTGCAACAAATTTAATATTCACAATTCAAGAGCGATCGCCGTCTATTCTATAGCGGTTCTCGATCTCTGTTGCATTATCAAAGGACATAAATAAATGTATCGAAGTTTACATTGAGAAGTGAGCGATCGCGTTAAGGTGCTGCTCTCAGAGTATTTTCGTCGCCAGTGCTTTATTGCCGTTGAGCCGACGGAAGCTTATCTGGGTCAAATTATCGATCGCATCGGTGCCGATAACTTGATTTTTGGTTCCGACTATCCCCACATGGATGGTCAGCTCGATATTGTTTAAAAAACGATCGCGCTCGAAAATAGTTTGTCTAAAGAAACGGTACAAAAGATTGTTTGGAACAATCCTCGGCGTTTCTACGGCTTGCATTGATTAGCCAGTAATAGCGGCAAAAATTATTGTTAAAAGTTATTAAGATATTCAAATTATCTGAGATAACTTTTGGTTTCATGTTACAATACCGTGAACTTCAGGCTCATCTACAAAAAATAAGGAGACATATTATGTACACACAGGTAAACAAAACCATTCAAAAGTCATCTATCTACGATTTTCGGATTGGATTTCAAGGCAAACAACTTTCTCAAGTTATTGCTTATATATGGCGCTGGATTGATGAGGATGCCAATAAAATAGAAACTCAAACTGCCAGAGCATTAAAAACTTATTTTGTCAAACCTAATGCCAGTTCCAATCAATCAACAGATCGCTCAAATAACCAAAGTCAAGTTAATCAAAATTTAAAACGGTTGTTTAGAGCAGATCCTAGAGCTTGGTTAGCGACATCCGAAATTCTTCGGGGAGAACGAGATGATAACAAGGAATCCAAGTTACTAATTAGTGTCTTTGGGGAAGCACGGATTAAAAATCAGGAGCTATATATTTCTCCAATGTTTAATGAAGCCGAACTTGGAGAACGCTTAGGCGGACAAAAAGGCCCTTACTATGAATTTTCAGTGGATGTATCTTCTTTTGTGGGCGTACTTCAAGATCCTACTGTAGAAACGCCCTATGCTTTTCGGTATTCGATTGCTTTTCCCCCGCGCCCGCAAATTGGTGAAGCAACAGTTACTAAAGATGAATTAAGCGATTGGATTGGGGATGAAATGACAGATAACATTTATCCCAATAACCTTTTTATTCCAGTTTCCACTAGCTGATTAGTGAAGAGACTAGGAATCAGCTTAGGCTAACAGCAAGCAATAGAAGAAGGGGCGATAAACTACCCTTCTTCATCTTCTTCGTCTAAACTTAATAAATAAAAGATAACTCTCCGATCTGTTCATAATTTTTTACATTAAAACAATCCGTAAATCCACTGAGGCAACCATTGATAATTCTATGTCAAATCTAGTATCTGTGTAACTGGCGATACAAAAATAGATTGACTTTATCGATCGCCGCTTAGCTTGACACAACAATTAAAATCTATTAGTATATTAATTAGTTGACCCAAAAAATACCAGGAGAATCATACTATGGTGGGAGCGAGACAGTTTATTGCCAACGCTGGAATCGTTGCAGAAGCTATTGCAAAATCAAAACATGGTTGTGACTCAAATAGTCCTGACTCAAACGTAACAGGTAACTTTGTCAAAAGAATTTTAGTCCAATCCAAAAAACTTTCTCATCTCATTGTTCATATATGGCTCAACAGGCCAGGGGCTTCAGAACTAGACAAATATTTTAAACAATCGCAAAATCTGAGTAAGCTTTTACTAGCTAGCGATCCTAATTCAGTTGAATACAAATTACTGAGGAATATTTTTCAACCTCAAGATATTCCTATCTTCAACGAAGAGGAAGGCTTTTATTACTCATTTAAAGTTACTGTAAATCAATTTGAGGGGAGTTTAGACGATCCTTTACCTGGTCAGGCTGCTAACCCAGGAGAGAAAGGAGTGTTTACTATGTGGATACCTTACCCCCCACGTCCAGAAATTTCTACAGATCCAATTGCCTCACTTCATCCATCTGAGTTAGAAGAGTGGTTGAAGTCTCCTGTAAATCATCCCCCCTACTTTTATGCCGCAAATCCTTACATTCCTACATCCACTACCTGATCCAAGCTAATTAACTTCTAGCTAGGTATGAATGGGATCATTAGGTGAATTGTACATTACCATCAATTCAATCTCAACAATTTAAAGAAATCAAACCCTAACAAGCTAGAAGCTTAACCCGCGCTACAATAAAGGCGGGTTTTTTCCTTTTCTTACAAAAATAAAAAATTATGATTATCAAAGATCCTCAAAACCTCTTACCAACTCAAATTCAAAACAAGTGGGAAATGCCAGACATGGTACTGGAAATACCCCCTCATGGCATTCCCTTGGATATCAAAAGTATTGAGAGGCTTTTAGCGGCAATACAATCCGGTGAACAGGCAGTAGCCTTTAAGCCAACACTGCCTATTGCTTCCGAATTGGGTTTACCTCCCTATCCTGCCCTCGCTTATTTATATCCCCAGGAATTTAGCGATCTATCAAAACAGTTATTTCAAGAAGTTGAAAATCAAGCTGGCGGAAATTATTTCAACTCAATTCCCTTTACTTTTATTTCAGAAACCGATATTGATGAGCAACTACATTATTTTGCCAATTATTACGGGATAGCAGTCAAACCTGCCTATGTGAGGGTAATTGTGGGGAATACTTGCAATCTGAAATGCGTCATGTGTCCCTATCATAGCGCTGTGCTGAAACCCACCCATACCACCGATTTCTTCACTGGCAATAAAGCCATGTCGTGGCAGATGATGGAGAAAATTGCTAGGGAATGCGGAGAAAAGAAAATCGCAATTTTAATCGGCAGCGTAGAAGAGCCATTGCTGCACCCCAAGCTAGTAGATTTCGTGCAACTATGTCGGCAACAGGGAGTTCCCAGGATTCACATCACCACCAACGGCCAACTGCTGAATGAAGAGATAGCACAAGAATTATTGCAGGCTGGGTTAACCAGTATTGATATTAGCATTGATGCCGCCAACCAAGAAACTTATACTAAAGTCAGGGGGGCGAACCTGAGCCGAGTTGAATCTAATGTGCTACAGTTCATTCAACTGCGCGATCGCCTGAGAGTGGGTTGTGAAGTCAGGACATCTTTCGTCAGAAATCAGGGCGTTACCAGGGAAGAAGAGGAACAATTCCGAGAGCGGTGGCTTGCCAAAGCTAACAGCGTTTTTGTTTTGAACGTAGCTAAATACGAAGAGACAAATATGCGTCTTGCCAATATCAATAACACTGTAGAAAGCCCACTAGAATATTACCTCCAAAAAGCTCAAGGTCGCTGGGCTTGTCTATTTCCCTTTATGGAAATGGCTATTTTGCCCGATGGTAGGATATATTATTGTATTGAAACCCTATTTAGGTTAGGTTTCGACGGCGATATTGAGAGCTTGGGCGATTACAATCAACAAACTCTCCAAGAAATTTGGCAGGGAGATTTATTTAACCAACTGAGGCGGGATTTAATTCTGAATCAGTTAGAACGTAGATCGGCCTGTAAAAATTGCGATATGTGGAAATCTCAGGTTATTGCTAGATCCGCTAAAGATGGAATTTTGGCAATGACGACTACGGTAACTGAAATTTACCAATATATGAGGTAAAAAAAGACCCCCCCTAGCCCCCCCTTGTAAAGGGGAGGAACTGGAAAAG
>NZ_CACA01000104.1:0-17149 GCF_000180455.1 Kamptonema sp. PCC 6506 | reverse complement strand
TTGGTAGAGTTTGGCTTGAGAAAGAGCGAGGGCTGCTTGCTCCGCCACGCCTTCGATCAATTGGATGTCTTCCGCTGACCAAGGATTAGTAGAACCTTCTTGACAGAGGGCGAGGGCTGCGAGCATTTCCTGCTGGTAGGTCAGCGGTACTACCACCTGAACGCTGCGATCGCTTTCACTGCTTGGGTGTAGTTGAGTTTTGCGGCTCTCTACCACTTGGCGGAGCAGGTCTTCACTGAGGTTAAAACTGTTGTTTGTGGCTGTTTCCGCTTGGTAAGAGAAAGAGGAACCTAATAGAGTCCCGCCGTCTACGGGCCGAAGTATACAGTAAGCTGCTTCAAAAGTCTGCCCCACAGTTTGGACAATAGTTTGGAGCATACTGGAGTAGTCTAGCGAACCTCGAATAGCGCTCATCACCTCATTAAATAGGGATTCTCGCCGCAGGGATCTGCGGAGTGCTAGGCTGCGTTGCTTATAGTATTTGTAAGTTTCCGAGGCTTGATTGATAACGGATTTCAGTTCTTCAGGATTCCAGGGTTTGGTGATGTATTTGAAAACCTGGCCGGCGTTAATCGCTTCCACCAAGTCTTCTACATCGGTGTACCCTGTCAGGAGAATCCGAATCGTATCGGGAAAGCGCTCGACAGTTTTGCCCAAAAACTCAGTACCGTTCATTTCTGGCATCCGCTGGTCAGAAATGATCACTGCCATTTCGCCCTGCTCGTCAAGAACTTGTAGAGCGTTGAGGGCACTATCTGCTTTGTAAACTTGAAAGTCGCGTCGAAACGTCCGGTACAGCAAATCTAGGTTGTCAGGCTCGTCATCGACTACCATCAGTTTGAGCTTGCTCCTATCTCCCTGACTCATGGAATTCTCTACCCTCAGACGAATTTATCAGGTTTAATTGGCTAAGATACATCCAAATAATACGTTGCCTGTTGGCTTAAGCCCCGTTTATACAAGATCGGGGTTGGTTACTAGATTAATCGTTCTGCCAGTCTGAGCTTAGCAGAGCGAGCACGGGGATTTTTAGCTACTTCTTCAGTTGCTGGTTGGATCGGCTTTTTTGTCAATACTCGCAACAGGGACGAACCTTTGAGTTCGTGCTTTGCTAGCCGATCTTCTAAACTGTGAAAGCTGATAATTCCCATTCTCCCGCCAGGCTTTAACCACTGGGGCGCTTGCTTGAGGAAAGTTTCTACGGCGGTAAGTTCGGAGTTGACGGCGATCCTCAAGGCTTGAAAGGTGCGAGTGGCTGGATGTATGCGACCGTAGCGGTATTTGGGTGGTACACAGCGGGCGATCGCTTCTGCCAGTTCTGTTGTTGTTTGGAATGGGCGATCGCCTACGATCCGCCGGGCTATCCGCCGCGATAACCTCTCCTCTCCGTAGGTATAAAATATATCTGCAAGTTTAACTTCTTCCCAGTGATTTACGATCTCTGCTGCTGTCAGTGATTGTTGCTGGTTCATACGCATATCCAAATTAGCGTGATGGCGAAAGCTAAAGCCGCGTCCTGGAGCATCCAGTTGAGCGGAACTTACACCCAAGTCTGCTATTATACCGTCAAATGTTGACTCTTTGGCTGGATAGCTGGCAAAATTTCCGTGCCAAAATTGGATGCGGGCGGAATTTGGGGCTAAAAATTCGGCAAGTTGCTGTTTACAAAAGGCGATCGCGTCTAGGTCTTGGTCGATCGCAACTATAGTAACATCGGGTGCCGCAGCCAAAATTAAACGGGTATGGCCACCGCCGCCCACTGTGGCATCTAAATAGTGTCCTCCCGCACGCACAGCCAGACCCTCAATTAACTGCGGGCCCAGAACGGGGATGTGATAAACGCCGCTCTCAACTTTTGATGCTACGACCTCCTTCTCAGACAACTCAATCTCCTTCATAATGCTAGACAGGCGAAACAAAAATCAACAACAGTTAACAGTTAACAGTTAACAGTTAACAGTTAACAGTCAACAATTACTAATTATGACAAGAATTGAAACCAGAACCGAACCGATGGTACTCAACATGGGGCCGCACCATCCCTCCATGCACGGGGTACTAAGGTTAATTGTCACCCTGGACGGGGAAGATGTAGTTGACTGTGAGCCAGTTATGGGCTACCTGCATCGGGGAATGGAAAAAATTGCCGAAAGTCGCACTAATGTGATGTACGTCCCCTACGTCAGCCGTTGGGACTATGCAGCAGGTATGTTTAATGAGGCCGTGACTGTCAACGCGCCGGAAAAATTGGCTGATATTAAGGTGCCCAAACGCGCTAGCTACATCCGGGTAATCATGCTGGAGTTGAACCGGATTGCCAATCATCTATTGTGGTTAGGGCCATTTTTGGCAGATGTGGGGGCGCAAACGCCTTTTTTCTATACTATGCGCGATCGCGAACCCATTTTAGACCTATGGGAAGCAGCTACGGGTTATCGCATGGTTAACAACAACTATTTCCGCATTGGCGGCGTGGCGGCAGATTTGCCCTACGGTTGGGTAGACAAGTGCGAAGACTTCTGCGATTACTTCTGGCCGAAGGTGGATGAATACGAACGCCTGATTACTAACAATCCCATCTTTCGCCGCAGAATAGAAGGACTCGGCACGATTTCGCGTGCTGAAGCGATTAACTGGGGACTTTCCGGCCCCATGTTGCGGGCTTCTGGCGTGAAGTGGGACTTGCGAAAGGTTGACCACTATGAATGTTATGACGATTTTGACTGGGAGGTGCAGTGGGAGAGTGCGGGAGATTGTCTAGCGCGGTATTTGGTGCGAATTCGCGAGATGCGCGAGTCGGTGAAAATTATTCGCCAAGCGCTAAAAGGACTTCCCGGCGGCCCCTATGAGAATTTGGAAGCAAAGCGACTGGAGGGAGGGCCAAAATCTGAGTGGAATGCTTTCGACTACCAGTTTATTGGTAAGAAAGTTGCTCCCACTTTTAAGATTCCTAAAGGCGAACACTATGTCCGCGTTGAAAGCGGCAAAGGTGAGCTAGGAATTTACATTATTGGCGATGATAATGTTTTTCCTTGGCGCTGGAAGATTCGCGCTGCGGATTTCAATAATTTGCAGGTATTGCCCCACATCCTTCGCGGTGTGAAGGTGGCCGATGTTGTGGCAATTTTGGGCAGCATCGACGTAATCATGGGGTCGGTTGACAGGTAATAAATTGTAAGATTTGGGATTGAGCTAGGAGGATACAATTAATGTAGCAATCCAAAGCAATCCCAAATTGGTAATGGGTAATGGGTAAGTCGTATATTAAGTCAGGGTTAGGAAGATCTACGCGATCGGCAATCTCTCAATATTATTTTCAGGTTTAATCTGATTAAAATATTTCCTTAATTTAAAGAGGCGATTATAATTGATACCCTGTTATATAATCAATTATAAATTACTCTTAATCCGTATCAGTTTAAAAATCAAGGGGAAACTTTAATCAGATTTACTAGCAATTAACTAGGAGGTAGATAGAATGGAAGCCCATGAATTATTAAGTTTATATACCAGAGGAGAGAGAGACTTTAGGGCAACTGACTTAACAGCAGCTAATTTGATCGGAGCTAAGATTCCTCACTCAAACTTATCAGGCTCTAATTTGAAAGAGGCATCTTTAGCGAGAGCTTATTTAGAACGCTGTTTTCTCCTAGAAGCTAACTTAAATGGAGCTTTTTTATACGGTGCAAATTTGAGCTTTGCTAAACTAAAAGGAAGTCACCTTTTAGGGGCTGATTTAACAAAAGCCGATCTTAGAGGCGCTCAACTGGCTAAAGTCGATCTAACTGGCGCTCAACTAAGCGGTGCTATCCTCAGTTGGGTGAGCCTTTTTCAGGCAAATTTACCGGGAGTAAATTTGTGCGGTGCTAATTTGAGCGGTATCAATTTGCGATCGGCCAATTTAGCTGGTGCTAACTTAAATTGGGCTAATCTAACTGGTGCTAGATTGAGCGGTGCTAACCTGAAAGGCGCTCTTTTAAATGGCGTGAAGTTGAATAAAGCTTTTTTAAATGGGCTGAATTTGGCAGGAATAGACTTCAGTGGATTGGAACTGGAAGATGTTAAGTTAAGCGGAGCACAATTATCAGGCGCTAACTTAAGCGGAACTGTTTTAAGTGGGGCGCGAATGCGTTTTACTAAACTAGAGCAGGCAAATCTTAAACAAGCTGATTTACATGATACCGATCTCAGAGGCGGGAATTTAATTCAAGCTAACTTGATGAAAACCAACTTAACTGAAGCTGATTTGAGGGAGGCAGATTTGAGTCATACAAATCTCAATTTAGCAAATCTCAAGGGTGCTGATTTGAGTGGTGCTAATTTGCAAGGAGCATATCTCTGGGCGACGAATTTGGATGGCGCTTGCTTGAAGGGTGCGGATCTCCGAGGCGCTAGCTTGCGAAATGCGATTATTAGCGGTGCTGATTTGCGAGATGCGATCCTAACTGGTGCAACGATGCCTGATGGTAAAATTTGCTGCTAAATAAGGGGTGATAGTTAGTGGTTAGTAGCAGAATGCCTAACAAGCAGCTACTAATCGCTAACTAAATGATACAGTTTAGATGCGAGAAAGCTAACGACATTTAAATCAGACCCTTGCTTAAACTTCTCTGTGAGGTAACGATGCTAGAAACACTCACTAAACTAGAAACTATCTGCATCGAACTACCAACAGCGATCGCCCTGTACGTCACCCCCGAACAGTTCGAGGCGATCGCTCTAGCGAATCGGGATTTGAGACTAGAACGTACAGCAGCGGGAGAATTAATCGTGAATCCCCCCACAGGAGGCGAATCAGGTCAGAGGAATTTTAGCATGACTGGACAACTCGCTCGCTGGTACGAAGAACACGAAGATTTAGGGGAAGCCTTTGACTCCTCCACTGGTTTTCGGCTCCCGAATGGAGCTGACCGTTCCCCCGATGTCTCCTGGGTGAGGCGGGAGCGTTGGGAAGCGCTTACCCCTCGACAGCGCAAAGGCTTTGTACCGCTATGCCCAGATTTTGTTGTCGAGTTGCGTTCGGAATCAGATAGCCTGCGATCGCTTCAAACTAAGATGCAGGAATACATCGATAATGGGGCAAGATTGGGATGGTTGATTGACCCGAAAAATCGACGGGTAGAAATTTACCGATCGGGGTCAGAGGTGGAAGTATTAGAAAATCCCTCGGAGTTGTCGGGTGAGGACGTGCTGCCTGGTTTTGTTCTAAATCTAATGCGAGTGTGGCGTTAAAGATGGCTTATAGTTGGGAAATTTATTATTTTTAGCTATCATTTAGCCATTACTTAGCTTTTACAGGACTTACGCATCGGGCCCTAGAAACTGGGTTTTTGAGAGAATCTGTGGGTAACAACGAAGTTTTTTCGTAAAAAAACCCGGTTTCTTTGATTGGGTGCGTAAGTCCTATTTTAATTTTTCTTACCATTCCTGCAAGGCGATCGCGATTCCTTGTTTTAAATTTTGTCTGAGATTGTTTTGCTTTGCCAAGTTTTCTAATTGCTGGTAAGCTTGTTGAGGCGCTAGTTGTTTGAGCGCAGCTATGCAGTGAAGTCTGATGCTGCTATCTGCATCTGCTAACATTTCAATCAAAGGTTCTATTGCCTCCATATTTCCTAGTTGTCCTAATCCTAAAGCTATAGATTGTTTAATGTCTTCTATAACTGCGGGTTCTCCCACTTTCAGGAAATCGATCAGAATCTCTGCGGCTTTAGCTTTTAAATTGGGCGTTTCGACTCGCCCCAAAATGGTAACAATTTCTTTTGTTAAGGCAGAAGGAAGAGGGAAGAAGGAAGAAGAATGAGAATTTATTTCTTTTGTTGGGTGGAGATTTACTTCTTTCTCTTGTAACTTATCTTCCTCAATTAAAGCTTTTTGTAAATACTCTAAGCCAGTTTTTGTCTCCATCCAGCCTAAAGCGCGGATGGCTTCAATTTGTAAAGAAACTGGGGTTGTTGGAGATTGTAATAGCTCAAATAAGGTAGTTGCAGCCGTATCTGTTTTGATGCGTCCTAGTGCGATCGCGGCCGCTGAACAAACTTCTAACCGGATATCTTTAAGTAACGGTTTGAGCAAGTTGACTAAATCGAATTCGCCGTCTAAGTAGGAACGCAAGCCTAAAGCGATCGCGGCTTCTTTTCTAACTGCTGTGGCTGGATCTTTTAGAGCTTCTACCAGTACCGGCGGAATACGGGAATCGTGAAAGCTGGACAGACCTTCAATTGCAGCAACACGCACCGAGGCAAGCCGATCGCCTGCTACACTCAGCAAAGGCTCAATAGTCTCAGGCTGCCGAATTTGAGCGAGTGCGGATGTAGCAAACTGTCGGGAATCTTCCAGGGCCAAGAGATTTGTCAAAGATGCGATCGCGCTGGGGCCTAAACTAGCGAGGGTATCTGCGGCTATCGTACTTAATTCTTCGGTTTCAGAGGTTTTAAGAAGCTCTACTAGGGCCGCGATCGCTTCTGGCCGGTCGAAATTGCCCAAAATCCGGACTGCGAACCAGCGTTGTTCTAAGTCTGCATCTTCATCCTCGACAATGGCAATCAAAGGCGCGATCGCGATCGTTCCCAGATTAGGTACTACCTTCGCAATTTCCCACCGATCTTGAAACTCTCCCCATGCTAAAACATCTAAAGCCAGAGTCAACAATTGCTGTACATCAGACGCAGAAGTTTCTAGTTTCTGATTGCCATTCCCCAATTGCTGCAAATATTGAGCTAGTAGCGACCAATTTCCCTGCTGAGCTGCTGCTTGTGCTTGCTCTAAAACATCAGACATGATTTTAAGGGGCGTTTTCTTGAGGAGCTTAAATTAAGTTCAACTTATTTTAGTATATTTATGGCAATTCTCCTACTGTGGTAAAATGTAAACTAAGTATGAATTTAGATAGAGGTTAGTTGGCAATGTCTCTGAATATTGAATTGTTGGAAGAAAGTTTTAATCGTATTAAACCAAACGCCCCAGAATTTGCCACCAGTTTCTACGATAATCTTTTTGCAGACTATCCTCACGTTAAACCCCTATTTGCTAATGCTAACATGGCAGAGCAAAAAAAGAAACTAATAGCTTCTTTAGTTCTGGTGATTCAAAATCTCCGTAAACCTGATGCCCTCACAGGTGCTCTTAAAGGCATGGGTGCTAGGCACGTCCAGTATGGCACTCTCCCAGAGCATTATCCCCTCGTTGGAGCCTCGATCCTGAAAACATTTGAATCTTACTTAGGCCCTGATTGGACACCAGAAGTGAAGCAGGCGTGGGTTGATGCGTATGGGGCGATCGCTAACCTCATGCTCGAAGGTGCAGACTATCCCGAAGCAGTCCTGAAATTGCCTAACTGAAACCGAGCTGGTTCTTGGCAGCAAAACAAGCGAGTTTTGTATTAGGCTATTGCCTAAGCCCTAATTCGTAACTTATATGAAAAAAGCCCTGCTTTTAGTCAATCAACACGCCAGAAGCGGACAAAAGCTCTTGTCTCAAGCAACTAGGGAATTGCAAGCGTTAGGCTTTGAGCTGATCCAAGAATCCACAGATAGCCCCCACCACATCCCCGACGCAATCCGGCGCTACAAAAATCAAGTTGATTTAGTAATAGTTGGCGGCGGTGACGGTACCTTAAACGCAGCTATAGAAGGTTTAATTAACACTGACTTGCCATTAGGAATTTTGCCTCTGGGAACTGCTAACGACTTAGCTCGTACTCTAGGGATTCCTACCTCTTTGCCCGAAGCTTGCCAAGTAATAGCAGCAGGTCAAATTCGTCGAATCGACTTGGGTTGGGTGAATGGAAAATACTTCTTTAACGTCGCAAGTTTGGGGCTGAGCGTACAAATTACGCAACGCCTAACTAAGGAAGTAAAGCGGCGTTGGGGAATTTTAGCTTATGCCGCAACTGCCTTACAAGTAATTTGGCAATCGCGGCCTTTTCGAGCCGAAATTCGCGTCAACAACCAATCAATTCGAGTAAAAACAATTCAAATTGCCATAGGAAACGGTCGCTATTACGGCGGTGGAATGACAGTTGCCGAGGATGCGACAATTGATGACCAGCGGCTAGATTTATACAGTTTGGAAACTAAACATTGGTGGCAAATTGTCGCCTTGCTACCAGCAATGAGGCAAGGCAATCATGCTCTTTGGCCTGGAGTTCGGGCTTTGCACGGTCAAGAAATTGAGGTGCGTACTTCTAAATCTCGTCGCATCAATACAGATGGCGAAATCACAACTCACACCCCTGCTATATTTCGCGTTATCCCCAAAGCTCTGGCAGTTTTTGCTCCTTGAATAAACGTTAACAGTTAACAATTACCAAGGACTACCAATCATCATAAAAGCTGACCAATAATAAGGATGAGTTAAATTGGGATTTTCTGCACCTATTAGTTCTCGTGGTAAAGCGATGCTACCCCTAGAAGCCTTAACAGAGGTAGAAACACGACTCAAAATTCCTGAGTCAATCCGTATGTCACCTTCGAGCATTGCTATCTGTGCCTGCCTTAAGGCTTCTGCTTTAATTGGTGCTATTTTTAACTGATGATAAAACTCACTCATTAAAGCTAAAGTTCCTCGATCTGATACATACCATAAACTCGCTAGCGCTGACTTTACACCTGCTTGAAATGCCAAACCTGCAAAACCTAGTTCGATTTCTTCATCTCCCAATGCAGTCCGACAAGAACTGAGTACCAGTAACTCTACAGGAGGATTATTCCACCCTAACTGCCGCAATTGATCCAAATGTAATTTTGTATCCCATAATTGAATATATGAATTGCCAGCAGCACCAGGATTAAATTCTCCATGAGTTGCTAAATGAATAATTTGATAAGGCTGTTTATTGCGCTGAAGTTTAAGATTTTCTAGAGTAAATTCTTGATTGAGAAAAGATTTACCAGGCCATAAGTTACCTACAATTGTAGATAATTCTATAGGGACAGCCGGTAGAGGACTCAGGTCTTTAAATTCTGAGGCTCCCATTGCCAGTACAGAGGCATTTTTTAGGGATTGATAACGAGTATCAGTTAAGCTCAGGCTGGGGATGAGGCTGAAACTGTACTTTTGAATTAAAAACTGTTTGCCGTCATGTAAAGCTGCTAGCGGAAGAGAGCGCAAGCCTCCATCCATTGAAAATAATATGGTGTTGATGCCATCAGCCTCTAATGCTGCTTCTAAGGGTAAAATTAGCCATTGATAGAGTTGTTGAGCAGATTCTAAATAGCTCTTAGTATTGACTTTTCTGGGGTTAGTAATTTCTGAGCGAAATTCTCTGGCTACCGCTAACAATTTCTGGCGGTTAGCTTCTGGTATAGTTTTACGAATAGGTGTCCCTTTGGGCGTAAATAATACTAGCTCTAATTGTTCTGGAAAAGCAGTTACATAAACAATTGCAGAACGATTCCCGGTTTGAGCGGTAATTTTTCCCAAGGTGTCTCGGATAGTTTGCGGCGTGACTTTGCTGTTAAGAAGATTATCGCCAAATCGATCGGAAAATTCTAGTTCTCGGCTTAACACAATCGGCATTTCCGTTGGAATAGCATTAACCATCGCCGCACCATTATTACTAGGATTTAGTCTCATCATTTCTCCGGTTTTAGGTGGAGAACGGAAATCTAGACGGTGTATAGGGAAGTCACTATTAGGAGGTGTTAGGATTTGTCTACCAGGTGTTCCGCTTGGCAACATTCTGATGTCAATATTGCTGGGATTCAATGGCAGAAATGGCATCGCACTTAAGCTTGAGAAATTATCGGGAATAGAGGGAAAGAACTGTGCTTGAGACGTAGGCATTCCACCACCAGTAATTATCGGTAATGTTGCACTTGATAATAATATTGGAAGCGGCGGAGAGACTGAAGAGTTAATATTATTGTTAAATATATTATTATCAAATATTGGAACTGTAACCGCTGCTTTCAAGTTAGTTTCTATTACGGAATTATCGTTGATTGAGGGGATTTCAATCTCTGATAATAAGGGAAAATCGCTATTGATTTGGCTCAAGTTGTTAGGTGGGAGTAGTACCACTTGCCCCCGATTATTAACAATCACATTCTCGGCGTTTTCTTGACTGCCACCTGTGAGCAATTTGGGCAAGTTAGCGGGGGTGAGAAAATTGCGATTAGATGATAGGGGAGACTTTTCTGTAAATGGCACTTCCAAATTTAATAGATGTCTGGGTTGGCTAATACGGACAACATTTTCGCCTGGTACACTAGCAACGGTAATGTTGCCATTGGGAGCTTGCAATTGTCCATTATTAATCGGGAAGCGGCTCAAAAGAGTTAAATTTTGCCCCGATTCTACTGCCAAAATACCATTGTTAATAATAAAACTAGAGGATGTTGCCGGAAATGAAAAAATATTTGGTGTTCCTATTAAGGAAGAGTAATCATTAGGGCCGCCGGCATTAAACCAGCCCGTATTAAAGCCGATACCAGCAGCCGTTGTAGCTGTAAAATCTGCTGGTACGTTCAAGCGGGCATTAGCACCAAAGATAATCCCAGAAGGGTTCATTAAAAATAGATTAGAATTGCCACCTGTAACCGAAATCAAGCCGTTAATTAAAGAGGGATTACCACCAACAACGCGACCGAGTATATTCTGAATGGATGGATTAGTCAGAAAGTTAGCTATCTGGTTTTCATTTAAGCCAAATTGCTGAAAACTGTGGAAAAGATTAGCCCCATCTCCAGATAATTTACCGCCGCTGATATCGAGGCGATTTCCGTTAGGACTAACAATGGTTCCGGTGCCGTCGTTAGCAGGTACTATAGGTTGACCTAGTGCAATTTTAGAGAATAATAATGATTCTAAAGTTGGCAAAAATAAACCACAAAACCAGAATAATACTATTAGTCTATATTTGGTTTTAACTGTGCTTAATAATCCTTTAACTGCTAGCATTTGAGCGGGTTTCCTGGGTAGTAATTTCTTGGGTTGCATAAATATTTTATTTTTCAATTCTGGGGCAATCTTCGCGCAAATTACTTACAACAACATTCTGATTTTCAGTGAGATGTTGATCGCTGATTTTACCCTTAAGCAAGTAAGTGATCATTTCCCCTTTACCTTTGATTTCAATTAAACCCCGCTGCTCTAGCCAGTATTTATCTCGCAAATAGTGGTAAGTTGCTTCTGTGATTTGAATCCCTCCTACAATGCCATGAGATTCCATGCGACTAGCTATATTTACAGTATCGCCCCACAGATCGTAAATAAATTTTTTTGTGCCAATTACGCCAGCCACTACCGAACCCGTATTGATGCCGATTCTGATACTAAATGCGTCGTTGTGCTTTTCATTAAAACGGATGATTGCTTGCTGCATATCCAAAGCCATATTTGCAATCGCTTCTGCATGATCTTTTCGGGGATTAGGAAGTCCACCAACTACCATGTAAGCGTCACCAATTGTTTTGATTTTCTCCAAACCGTGCTGCATTGCTAAGAAATCAAAAGACGAAAATATTTCATTGAGTAATTTGACTAATTCTGTTGCTGAAATTCGAGAAGAAAGCTTGGTAAAACCAGCGATGTCTGCAAACAAAACTGTTACGTTTTCAAAAGTGTCGGCAATAGTCCCTGGTTCCCGTTTCAGGCGATCTGCGATTGCTTTTGGCAAGACATTGAGCAGCAACCGTTCAGACTTTTCCTGTTCAATTTCCAATTGTTCTAAGGCAGACTGAAACGCATTTCTAATCGCTAAAGCTAGTGCGACTGTTGCTACCGCAGATGCTCCTAGTAGTACTGCTGCGCCTATACTTGTCAGATTAATTTGATACCGCGCTCGTTCCACTTCTTCTGTCGCCACAATTAGTAATTTATCGGAAACTGCGGTAGTTTGCTCATCAAAAGTATCGCTAATTTTACGAATGTCGCGATCGAGAGCAGCTAGTTCTTTAGATTCCAATTCATAACTGCCGAGATAGCGTTGTGCCTGCTCTTTTTGGGAAATATCTAATTTTGGGGAGCGACGAATTGCCTCACGTAGGGTGATAACTGCCTCAAAGAGCGATCGCCTTTCCAGTTCCGATCGTTTGAGTAAATATTCCTTTTCTAAAGCCTGCATTCGGTTATACAAAGCAATTAATTCTGGTTCGCTAGCTAGTTGAAGAGTATCGCGCAATAATTCAGACTTGCGATCGGCCCTTGCCAGTACGCCTGTCTGATCTTCACCTAACATCCCTACTAATCCCACTGTCTCTCTAAAATTGTCGCTGTAATGCCTCACTTTTTCCTCATATTCCACCAATTCTGGATTAGTGCGGCGGAACCCCTCACTCGCATCTTCACTGGTAAGTAATTTTTGCAATTCGTCGCGAATTTGTAGAACTTTTAGTATCTGTTCATCGTGGGGTTCTGCGTAATCTTGCCGCGCTTTTTCAAAACCAATTATTGACCACTGGCGAAAGAATTCTGTTTCTTTTCGGCGTGCTTGTGCTAAATTTTTGTTCATCTCAAACACTAACCGCTGAATTTTAATACTTGTCACCATAGCCGATTCGGTTTTATTGCGGACAATGCTGAGAGAAAAAAGCCCAGTTAGAGCTACTGTGCCAATTAACAACAATTGAGCGCTAGAAGCTAACCTAAACTTGCGAGTTATACTGCGTTTGCTCCAGGTTTTAGTGAGCTTTTCCCTAATATTTGTTAAATTAGTCAATTTGAGTTCCTCCCAGCGCTAACTGCTTTGTGCTATGACACCGAGTGCTGGAGTTCGCACCCAAAATTGTCGGCTGCGATCGCTTGGCAGGTTAATGCCGAGCTTGTCTCTCCAGTAGCGGAGGCATTTATTTTCCATCAATAGCGCTGTCGGGATTGCCTGAGTGAGGCAACAGTGGAGCCTTTTCATTCTATGCACCCTGTTTTTGAGTCTCCCAACGGAGGTTGAGAAAGGCTGAACTCTATGATAACACTAGAGCCTGCCCTCTGAGGGGATAATATCCCTGATGGTCACGCCAATGAGGGGGGACAGGCATGAGGAGAATGGGAGAGCGGAGGTGGTGAGCGATCGGTTATTAGTTTTTTAATAATAGTTTTAAGTAAAAAATCCACAGCAAAATCATCAGTTTTTACACTGTTTTTTATGTGCGCGTGTGCAAATTTATTTACTCTTCAGTCGATAATTTATAATCAATTCCTGCACCGTATTGCCATGATTCAATCCATCGATGATAGTAGTACTGTTGAAATGGCGATAATGTTTTAATACCAGGTTCTAATTTATGCCCCAAGGAATATAATCCTGTGTAAACTCCCAAGTTTATATAATGAATCGTCCAATCTAACAAGTTTCCTATCCCTACTTGAGGAATGACTTTAATTACTACTCCCGGATGAGCGATCGCAGTTTTAAATAGAGTCTTCGATAAAGCACTAAATTGAACTATATCTTGAAGAAATGGTTTGAGGACAGGTTCTCCTAACTCTTCCATAACCTGAAATACCCCTGCCAACAATTGATTAATCTGATTTGGGTCAATATTCTGGTTGATAACAGCACTCATGGAGCGTTGAAATAGCCAAGTTACTGATAGATTTGGCTGATAAGGTTGCAGTATAGCTAGAGCATTTTGGCTGAGCAGATCGATTTCTAAGGCTTCCTGAATGCCTTGGGTTAAGCGTTTGAGGTGGCGAACCATTGCCCCAAAACCACCGAAGCTGAGAGGAGATTGGCTACCACTGCTATCTCCAATGGGGAGGATGCGATCCCAGGGCATTTTTAGAGGGCTTTGACGATAGCATGGAAAAAATCCGTAGAGCGCTCTTTGGAAGTTTAGCTGGTTAATTTCGACGTTTTGATATGTCGGTAATAAGCTCAAGTATTCTTCAAATAATGTTTCTAAACTAAATCGCTCTGGATGAGCATCTACGTAGGTAAATAAGTAGGTTGTGCGGCCATCTCGTGCCGGGAATGCCTCCCAAAAATATTGGCATTGGTTTTGCATAGGTGTGAAAGATGCAAATAAGTCGCCTGTATCATTTTTGGGAAATCCTTGAGCGCAACTACCAACAACTAAGCAGACAGCATCGGGTTTTTGTCCTTGTCGCGCTTGTTGGACTATGGGAGAAAAATGCCCCATTGCATCTAATAACAATCTAGTTTTAAATATATTAGGGGGGGCTGATTGCGAGCTTAAATTATCTGTACTTTCCACCAGTTTTTCTGCTGAACTTACCCCGACAGATACTGCAATGCCATCGGGATGAATTATTGCTGCCTCAAAAGGAGTATTTTCAAATAGTTGACCGCCTGCTTGGATAAATTTTATTTTCAGGGTTTCCAAGAGGTAAACTGGGTCTATGCCGATGTTAAGAACGCCTTGTACGAAGATATCAGGAGTATTGGGAAAACTGATACGAGCAGGATTGTATTCGGTTGCGATCGCATTTTCTAATTCTTCAGGTGACAATAAATTTAGTTCTATAAATACGTCTAATTCTTGGCGAGAAATGTTCCATTCTTGCTCTCGCCCCCGTAGAGTGCCGCGTTCGAGTAAGGCAATACGCCAACCACGCATAGCTAAGGCCGTGCCTATTAAGATTCCCAAGGTACCACCGCTGATAACGACATCATAATCGATGGTTCCGAGGGATGAGGAATTGTGTGTTACAACTTGAGGAATGGGTGTGATTTCTTGTCTGAGTTTTTGCCAGATTAGATCGGTTTTTCGTAAGTTATTGAGAGCATTTCCTGGGAGTTGGGAGAGGATTTCTTCAGTTAAGGTCATGAGAGTTAAATTATATTGTACTTATAAAATAGGTAGCTTATTATTTCTTAGTCCGCCCTTCACTGCGTTTTACAAGTAAACTATGGCGGACTTAATTTTGATAGTAGCTATGACAACGACGTAGCGATAGACCTAATCCTCATAATAAGTAAGAAAATTATCAGGAACTAAGCGTAATTCACCCGATTTAAACCGCTCAATTGGCATCCAAAGAGCAGTTTTTTCTCGCTTTCCTTCGGCAAAAACTAAACTCTCTAATTGATAAAACTTCGGGTCAGCAAAGTCGCATTGATAAAGTTGAATTAACTCATGTCCCGGCTTACCATTGAATTCAAATATACTCTCAATACAGCCGAGATATTTGATATTTGTTAATTCTGCTTGAATTTCCTCTTGAAATTCCCGTTCTAGAGCATCGCGGCTATATTCCCCGAAGTCAACGCCGCCACCCATAACGCGATAAAATGTTTCTTGTTTCACTGGGTCGTAGCCTTCGGAGAGGAAGATGCGATTGCCATCTTTAATTAATCCCAAAGCTAGAACGCGGATTTCACCTTGTTTGTGCATAATTTGGTAATTGGTAATTGGTAATTGGTAAATTAATTTGTAGGGAAATTGCCAATAAAAGCTATTGGCAATTATTAGCTGTTAATTCTCGTAGGCTAGAGTAGACTTGCGAGCGTCTTTTTCAACTTGCCAGTCTTCATTTTCACCGCCGATAATCAATTTTTCAATCGCCACAAATTCCTTACTAAGTTGTGTGAAAACATTGATGAGAATATCTAGACCTAGAGCATCGCTTGTTCCTAAATCTAACCAACAACGCGCCCACAATCCCTCATACTCTACATCGCCCATATTGTGCATCAATGCCATCATGCTACTATCAGCCATATTGGTATCATAATTCAGGTAGCTGATATCTACTCCGACATCGTTCACTTGCAGATTTTCTGCATTGAATCCTCCTAGTTTTCCTAAAAAAAACCAGGAATCTAACACTTCTTCAATGTACTGCTTTTCGCCATTTGAAGGCACTGTGCTGAACTTAAGCCATATCCACAGATCGAAGGGGTCAAACTCGCGAAATTGTACTTCCATGAATGTCAATTTTATAGTGGTGGTAATACGACTGGCCCCCAGGTACCATCTCCATCTCTAATCGCATCGCGCATAGGATCGCAGGCACGTTTACTATTATCAAGACGGTTGCGCGTTTTGCACTGTTCAAAAAAGATTTGTGCAACTAAACGCCGGGGAAGTTGACTGGGTTTTGCCAAAGCAGCATCAAAGTTTTTCCTAGCTTCATCAAACAAGGTTCTATTGTTATTTTGTCGCCTCCCCTGAGAAACAAGAATTTGAGCTTTTAGATAAAGTATCTCTGGATTATTGGGAGTTTGTGCTAAGGCCTTATTTACAGAGTCAAGTGCTTGGTCATACTTGTCTAAGTCTCTATATCCAACTGCTACTCCACGATAGGCTAAATAGCGCGGAGATGCCTTTTGTTCTAATCTTTGAATCGCTTCATTCGGATTAGAAAAAGGTAGGTTGGTGGCAAGCATTAAATCCATATATCCCTTGACCAAGTTTAGTTCTGGGTCTGCGGGGGCTATTTTTTCTGCCGCGTCTAGATATTGGAATACCTGTCGGAGTTTTTTCATTGCTTGGGGAGTACCCTTGGTTGTACCTTCCTTAACAATTGTGTGAGCACCTTCTAAAAAATGACTGGCTGCTATATAAATATTGCCGCGCAATGGGTCAGTTTTAGTCAATTGCTCAGCAACTTCACGAGTTTTTTTAGCGTAGGAATTTAGCCCTTCTAAATCCCGCTCTATATAGGATAAAGAAGCTTTCAGTGCATATACTAGCGGGTCATTTTGCTCTACAGACAAAGCTTGGTCGATGTAAGTTTTTGCTGCTAAGTAATTTCCCTGCTCAAACATAGCTTTGAAAGCAGCTTCAGTTTTATTACCAATTGGGTGTGGATTGCTGCTGCGAAAAGGGTCTGCCGCTAGAGCGGGGTTAACGCAAAAGCTGAGGGCGGTAAGGGAAGCTATAGTCGTTAGCCGAATGGCAGTGCTCGCGATCGCACCTAGCGCCTGTTTTGGCTGAAGAAACTGGTAGATAAGCGACACCAATTGGGTTTTCGTCATCGTTGAGCCTCTGAAATCAATAGACTGTAAGCTAGGAGGCGGAGAGTGGAAAATTAAGACTCCCAGACCCCGATGCAAAAAATGGTACAAGTTATTTGATTTTTAGCACATTTTGCGGTACATTTTAATTATGGGAATATGTTATACAAGAAGGGACTAGGGGCTAGGGACTAGGGACTAGGGAAAGAGGAAGAGAAGGGGAGAGGGGGAAGGTATCAATTATCAATTATCAATTATGAACACGGATTTTACCGATTACACGGATTACAA
>NZ_CACA01000105.1:0-42430 GCF_000180455.1 Kamptonema sp. PCC 6506 | reverse complement strand
GTTGCGCCAGAATAGGTAGAACTTTCTCCCCAAACACTTCGATAAACTGTCTCTGTTCGCAATTGACGTTGTGCAGAATTAACTCATCAAAACCCAATTCGATGTCTTTTTGCAGCCATTCAATGTGCTGTTGGAGGTCGGCTGAGATGCGGACGTGCTCGTTTAATTCGTCTGGCTTAATAAACTCTCCGGCTGCATCAAACTGCTGGGGGGTTTGCAATTCAGTCATAACAATATTTTTGAAAATGTTATTGCGCCACTGCTGATGTGCTTTTCGACAGGCGCTCTCTCGATCCTGGTCATAGGAAAGCTGCACTTTCAAAATCATGGGCTTGCCTTCACCACCGCCTCGCCGAAAGGCATCCACAACTGCTTTTAGCTTTTCTGGTGGACGAGAAATCGTAATGAGTCCATCTGCCCAACTGCCCAACCACTCCGCTGTTTGAGGCGTAATTGCTGCGCCAACGATCGGCGGTTTTGTCTCAGGACGAGTGTAAAGTTTAGCTTCTTCAACACACACGAGTCCTTGATGAGTCACTGTTTCACCTGCCCACAGCGCCCGGATGATGTCCACGCATTCTTTCAATCGAACATTGCGATCGCGCTTACACAGCCACTTGTCTCCGGTAATATGTTCGTTGAGTGCCTGACCGCTGCCAACAGTTAGCCAAAAGCGATCCGGAAACAGTTCTGCAAGCGTTGCCCCAGCCTGGGCAATGATGGCGGGATGATACCGCTGTCCGGGCGCACAGACAACCCGGTAAGAAAGGGTTGGCGTTGCTTGCATTGCCGCACCCAGCCACGACCAGGCAAAGCCACTTTGTCCCTGTGCTTCGCTCCAGGGGTGAAAGTGATCGGAAGAAAGTACTAGCGTAAACCCTGCCTGCTCTGCCATCTGCACAGCCTTGAGCAAAGCACTCGGCTTGAACTGTTCGTGAGAAGCGTGATAGCCAATTTGCACCATATTACTGTCTCCATTCTGGATTTGTCATTGCATTAATGCGTTGAACTGATGCGAAACCAACGGTAGCCGTAAGCAGAAAGAAAAATTGTGTTGGCATCGCCCAAAGATTCATATTGACGATCGCCAAACAGGTCAGTTAAGTGCTGATCTGGGTGGGATTTGAGCCGGACAGTACAATCTTGGTCGGTCAAATTGTGAACCGCAAGAACGGCTTTGGTTTGCCACTCACAGCAATGAGCCAATACACCGGGATCGTCAACATCGATGAAGCTCAAAGTTCCCTCACCCAATTCAGGACACTGCTTGCGAATGCGAATAATTCGCTCCATCCAGTTAACTAAAGATGTGGGGTTACGCTGCTCGGCAGCAACGTTAACCCGCTGGTAGCGATAGTTACCCTCGGCAATCATCGGTCGAGTTAACGCTTCTGGTTCAGCACTAGAAAAGCCCCCATTGGGCTCGTCCGACCACTGCATCGGGGTTCGGACACTGGTGCGTCCTTCTAAAGACAAATCATCACCCATCCCAATTTCGTCGCCATAACGCAGCAGTGGCGTACCGGGTAGGCTAAACATCAGGCTGTAGGTGAGTTGAATTCGGCGGGTATCAGCCTGCATCATCGGCGGCAGACGACGACGAATACCCCGCCCAAAAATCTGCATATTTTCCTGGGGAGCAAAGGCGCTGAAAATTTCTTGTCGTTCTGAGTCGCTAAGGCGATCGAGTGTCAGTTCATCGTGATGGCGAACGAAGTTTAACCACTGACAAGATTGCGGAATCTGAGGCAAGCTTTGCAAGCCCTGCCGCAATGGTGCTGCTTGTTGACGAGCAAGGGCGAGAAACAAATACTGATTCAGCAAAAAATTGAATAGCATTTGCATTCGATCGCCGTCATCAAAATAAATAGAAATTTTGTCTGGCTCCACGTTTGCTTCTGCTAGAAAAATTGCATCGCCGCGACGTGAGGTGAGGAACGATCGCAGTTCTTCCAGAAAGAGATGCAAGTCTTGCTTACTGATTTGATCCAGACCAAACTCTTCAACAACATACGGAGCCGCATCAATGCGAAACCCAGATACCCCTAGCTCCAGCCAAAAGCCAATAATTTTGCAAATTTCTTCTCGAACGGCAGGGTTAGTAATATTAAGATCGGGCTGTTCTTTGAAGAAATGATGGAGATAATAGGCGTTTGCCTGGTCATCATATTCCCAGAGGCTATCTTCTACCGTTGGAAACGCAATCAGGCTCAGATTTTCCTGCGGCTGCTCAGACCAAACGTAATAGTCACGGTAGCGCGAGTGGCGATCGCTTCTGGCTTTCTGAAACCAGGGATGCTCAATTGAAGTGTGATTTATGACCAGATCGATAATAACGTGGATACCACACTCTCGCGCCTGATGTATGAATTCAACAAAATCGCCTAACGTTCCCAACCGGGGATCGACGTTGTAGTAATCCATGACATCGTAGCCATTGTCTCGATTGGGGGATGGGTAAAACGGTAACAGCCAGAGACAGGTAATTCCTAATCCTGACAGGTGATCTAAACGCTGCGTTAATCCTTGAAAATCACCAATGCCGTCACCATTAGCATCCATAAAGGTTTCGACATCGAGCGAGTAAACAATTGTATTTTTGTACCAATGTTTGTGCATCCTAAATTACCCGTATTTTTTCAGTTTTACCTACGTTGAAGTGCATAGCTGATGAAACTAACTGCGATCGCCACGATTATCAAAGGCAGTAAATTAAACTCAATTCCCGATCGGGTTGCGTCATCTCCTACACTTACTCTCCTACACTTAATTGACGCAGGGCGATTTGTTTGCAGAGGCTTTCAACTGCCAGCGTGAGCGATCGCATCAATTCCGAATCCTCGCGATAGTCTGCCAGCGCCAGATTCGCAACCCGCTGACTTTCACTAATTTGAATTCGGCGATTCCATTCCTGAGCATTTTTGTAAACACCAATCGCAATGCCGCCTTCATCATTGACGATCGAAAAACAGGGCACATCTGATACTCCATCGCCAACGTAGATGATTTGAGACAGCGGGACATACAGTTCTGATTTTGGGACATCGCGGTAGGCAAACGAGCGTCCGTCTGCCTCTACTTCCTCTTTACCGCTAGCAATTTGCATCAAGTAGCGTGTCTTTTCGGTGTGGCTGATGCTGCGTTTGAGAAATTCAATTTCGCCCATTTCGCTATAGTGAAATTCGCATCCCCAAATCTGCTCAAAATAGGGCGAGATCGAGGTGTTGCGAACGACTTCAGCAAATCCACCGGTGATGACATAAAACTCTAGATTTATTTTTGAATTGAGATGATGAACGTGCTGACGGAGGCGATCGAACATTTCAGTAACGCCCGCAAACGGCTGTAGCTGCTGCCCAAATTGCATTAAAGAATCTTTTGTAATTTTGTCCTCAATGTCTTTACGGCGTTTAGATTCTTGAATTAAGCAATAGAACCTTGCTGCAACGTGATCCCAACCTGCGGCCTTTAGGGGTTCATACTGCTGCTGACGAAATTGGTCAACGTTCAATCCTAAACTCTCAATTAATTCGTCAAAGGTATCAGGGGCAAGCGTATCATCAAAGTCAAAGACGATCGCAATTCGATTACAAACTGATTTAGTTGAAATTGAACTTGTGGATTGAGCGACAGCAGGCTTAGCCATAGATAAATTCCTCCTCAGTAACTAGAAAATCAGCAAAACTAATGCAAGTGGCTTCTGACTACATCAAGCTCCATTAGCGCCTCCTATAACGCTTGTTAATTGCAGCAAATAAATTCCAGCAAACCCCGCAAAAAATAAACCTGCAATTACTGTTCCAGCGAAAATAAATTTGGATGGACGTAATTTTTCAGGCAACATTCGGTGATTCAAATAAAGTGTTAATCCGGTGACGACCGGAATATGTGCTGCTTCAATTCCGCCTGCGGTTTGCAATAAGCTAACAGGTTCGCCAAAGAGTAGGTAAACGGCAACTGGCAACGCAGCTAACAAAGTAACCAGGTAGAACTTGCGGAGAAACTGCTCGTTTGTCCAGCGTCCGCGCACGCCAAAGCCTTGCAGCAAAATTTGAGTGCCATCAGCAAACATCCGCCCAAAGCCGTCCTGCACTGAGAGCGTAGTGCTACAAAAGGTAATAAAGACGATCGCAATCATAAACCAGAAGCCAAACGATCCCCACAGATCGCCCAGCAATCGACCGAGCGTTTCAGCCACCTGACTTTCCTGCGGAACCAGTCCTTCTGGGCGCAACAGTTCGCCACCTAGAATGAGAAACGCCAGCGCCGCCAGCAGCGCTCCCACAACAGCTAAAGTATTCGAGAGAGTCATGAGACTAATCCATCCCTGCAATCGCTGCTGTTGGTCAGCATTGAGTTGCTTCACCTCCAGCGGTTGCTCTTGCTTCAAGGCAGTCGCACCGTAGCCGCGTGCATCCACCCAGTAGGAATACCACATCATTCCGGCTGCGCCTGCCAACATGAAGCCTAACCAGGGCAACACTTCTTGATACTGGACATCTTGAGGAACTTGAGGCACTAAACCCGATGCTAAGTCCCTAATGCTGGGAAAGACAAAAATTGCAGCGATGACGACAGCAAGTGTACGACCAATGCCGACATAGGATGAAACTTGTTCAACAATGTTGTACTGTCCTAAGAACACGATCGCGGCTGTCACCAAGATGATGATTACCGTCCAAAGTTGAACCGTTCCGCTTGTAACCAGAATCAACGCGGTTGCTGCTGCACCTGCCATACCTGCAACCGTAGAAATGGCGACTACAAATTGAGGAAGCAGAATTAACCAAACTGCCCAATTTTTCGGTCCAGGCAAGTGTTGAAAGCCCTCCAAAATCGTGGCTCCAGTGCAGACTGTGAACCGTCCAACTTCCCGGTTGATAAACCACTTCAAAATCACCGCTGCTAACAATGCCCATAACAATTCATATCCATAGAGGGCGGCAATTCGGGGTGTAAATAACAGTTCACCAGAACCCGCAGCAGACAGCATCCAAATAAAACTAGGACCCAACCACTTCAACTGATTCCACCCCTGCGGTGGTTGTGGCACTTGTTGATTGTTAGGAGTTGACGAGCGATCTTCTGTTTGATTAGCCGAATAGTGGCTATTTTGATTGTTCATAACTGAAAAAAGTAGTAAAGACAATTAATAGAGTTGTCTGGAAATCAGACGCAAAACCCTTGAAATCCTTATCTAGTAGGCATTTCAGCCTTGGGGCTAAAATCGCTGCAACCTATGCGTAGCAGGTTTTTCAGCCATTTTTCTTGTTATTAATCGACAAGTCTAATGTCAACACCATATAAGGAAATCATGAGAACTAACTTCTCTCTAAAGTTGTGAATTCTCCTGTCTTAAGCTCTGAATCTCGGTTCGCAAGGCTGTAATTTCGTCTCGCAGGGCATCGATCGATTTTGCTCCGATAATTTCTGCTTCGTCATCGTCAGCATCTTGTCCGATAAAGAATGTGGCTAACGTTGCTGTTACATAGCCAAATACAGCAAACGCATACAGCGCCAGCAGAAAACAGAGGATGCGACCTTCTGCCGTTTTGGGAAAGTAGTCCGATCCCATTGTGGTCATCAGCATGGCTGTCCACCAAAGCGCAGTGCTGTAGCTATCAAATCCGGGCAAATCTGGAGCATCTTGCTCAAACGCATACATTCCCGCAGCCCCAACTAGCGTGATGATTGCTGTCGTCATCATCACGTAGCCAAAACCACGCCGCGCAAAGTTGCCTGCAAGCGATCGCATACTGTGATTGGTGCGAGTCATCACCCGCAACAGCCGTAAGCCTCGAACTGCTCGCGTAGTTTGTAAAATCCGCAACACCTGCATAAACCGCAACACGCGCAAGGCGGGTAAAAGCAGTGCAATGGCTGTAATCCAATTTGTTTTAAGATAAGCAGCCTTGCGGGGCGCAAGCGATAGTCTAAGAATAAATTCCAGAATAAACACGCCCCAAATGACGATGCCAATTGCATCTAAAAGATGAGTCAGTCCCCAAATCAATTCCACTACAAATAGACCAAGCCAAGCAAAACTCAAGACGAGCATTGGCAGTTCCAGCCAATCTTCAAGCTGCTGCAAGATTTGCTGTTGCTCGTATTCTATTGCTTGCTTTTCGGATCGCTCCAAGGGGTTCATCACGATAATTGAATGTCATGTTTTAACAGCAGGTTTTTCCAGCACAATTACGTTGACCAGGGGCATCGCATTAAACCCTTGTGCTAACAGGTGAGCTTGAATAGCTTGAGTCAAATCGGTGCGGATTTGTTCAGTCGATTGAGTCGCCTCTGGCTGACGCTGAACATACACCACACACAGCAAGGTATTTTGCCCCTGAATATTAGCTCTGGTAAAACGCACGTTGGACTCAACCAGTTGAGCGGAATCATTTTGCTGCACGACCTGCTGCAATTCAGCATTTGCCCGCTGAGCGCGACTAGAGCGTTCTAAGTTGGGCGGGCTAGAAAATTGCCAAATCAGCAAGCCGACCAGCACGATCGCACTTATCCCCACTGAGATTGGAAATACGCCCCGTTGCCCACGCTGATAACGCGCTCCCTGAGTGGATAGCCCTCCAAACAGACGAAACACCAGTGCAGCAGAGAAATTGATACCACCCAGTTGCAGCAGTAGTAAAAAGAGCCCATTGGTGACTAAATCCCAACGCCCGATCGCCCCTGCCATGCCGACAATGCCTGCGGGTGGAGCCAGCGATGCCGCAACCAGCATTCCAGTAGCGGCTCCCGATACCAAACTGCTGCGATCGGACTGGATTAAGGTCAACGCTCCCGCTGCTCCCGCTGTCAGCGGAATCAAAACTGAAACTGTGGAAATTTGGCTGCTGTCGATCGTCAAATTGGATGGAATCTGCTGCTGGAGTATCCAACTGAGTAAAGCAGTAGTAGCGATCGTCACGCCTAAAGCGGCAAAATACCGGACAACGCTGCGCCGAAGCAGTTGGCGATCGCCCCTTGCGGTTGCCAGAGCTGTGTTCATCGCGGGGCCGGCAAACGGAGCTAGCAACATCGCGGCTACCAAGAGGTAACTGGTACTGGTATACAAGCCAATCCATACGATGACTCCGGCGATCGCTGCATAGCTGATAAATCCTTTCCAAGATCCGGTACTTTGCAGACCTGAAAGAAAGATTTCGATCGGACTACGCTCTTCAACATTTGTCACCTGAGTAGCAGCACCATCAGCAGGTGGATGGAGTGCCATAATCCCAGTTGGCAGCAGCGTGAAGCTTAAATCCGGTATATCTTGCAGTTTCTCAAGCAGCTTTTCCAGCTTGCCATTGGAAATATGAACAAATACCAAGTCCAACGGTTGCTGAACTCCCGTCGCTTCAATTTTTGCCAGGTTAGTACCGTCACAAGCTTTCGCAATCTCTAAAACTGTTTTTCCACATCCCTGTGGCACTTGCATAAGAAGCTGTCGCATTGGCTTTTCATCCTCTAACAGAAGCGTTTTTCCAGTTCTCAAGCATCAAGCTATTAGCTCATTGAAGCTGAGCTTATTAGTGAATTAACGATGCAGCCATTCAAACACGCTCAGAGAAGCAACAGTACCCACAAAGTGGGCAGCAATGCCGCTCATGTTTGCCATTGCCACGATGATATCGAGCGAACGAATCACGCGAGTTGGGTTGTAAATAGCAACACCTTGGGGCTGAGCGATCGCTTTGGAGAACAGTACCCCTAACGTTGCGCCTCCACCTAAGATCGTTAGCAGCATTCCCACTAGGCCGACGATCGCGCTTAAACGTAGGACTTTCATGACCTCCGATTTTGGCGGATGTTTCATGGTGTCTGCATGGCGCAAACGTTTGGCAAATCGTGTTTGACGAAAAGCAAAGTAAATCCCCACCAGCAGCGCCAGAATGCCACAGACTGCCCAAAAGATTCCAATTCCAATGCCTGGAGTGACACCTCGGTTGAGATTCACGCCAATACCGGGAGTTACGCCCGATGGAAGTGCAGTCACCTGACTGAAATTTCGACCCGCGATCGCGAACACAACCATCAATAAAGCAATTGCGCCAAAGCCAATTTGAGCAGAAAGTCCAATCCACCCAGTTACGCGCAAAACATTGCCGATTTTTTCGAGTTTCGACTCTAGTGATTGTTTTTCAACCCTTTGCATAAAAGCTCTCTCTCAATAAGACTAACGACCCACCACATATTGAGCCGCTGGTTGGTCTGCGAGTTGTTCAGGGCGGAAGGTATTGTCAGGATAGCCTGTGATAATCAATATCGCGTTCTGCCAAATTATGAATGAAGGGCTGTGTCCAATAATTTTGTGTATCAGGAAAGCTCGTATTTGCAGGTGAAGTCGCTAGTGCCGGAGTCGAAGTGGTAACAAGATAAGGTGCAATTGCGCCCGCCGCAAGTCCTAAAGTGAGCAGTGTTACGCCTAACGTCGAGGTGTACCAATAACGAAGTTTCATTACTGTTCTCCTAAATTTGTCATTTCACCCAAACCTTAATCATTAATAGGATGAAAGTCATGTACCTTTTGAGCCAGATAAGTCATTAAACAGTTGCTACATTTACTTTTTTTTATATTGATATCCCTCATGAGATAGAGTTCGATCTATTTCTTGCGGTAGAAATTCTTTAAGTTAAGCTGAATCAAAATTAGAAGGAATTAGAAGGTTGATAAACGTGAGTTCGATGGAGTGTAATCGCCACGAAACAAGGGACTTTTGGGCTGGCGATCGCGCAGAAAATTCAGACTCAGCAAAAAGAGTGTGTTGCACTACAGGCGCGATCGAAGTCTGAACTTAATTCTCTGACGTTAATTTCCCATCTTCCATATCAACGATGCGATCGGCAATGTCTAAAATTCGATTATCGTGGGTGACTAACAGAATCGTACAACTTTGTTCTTTAGCAAGCTTTTGCATTAAATTTACCACTTCTCGGCCGGATTTGCTATCTAGTGCGGCGGTAGGTTCATCTGCTAAGACTATTTGCGGCTGACTAACGAGAGCACGCGCGATCGCTACCCGTTGTTTTTGACCGCCAGATAAGTCATCGGGATAATAATTGATGCGTTGTTCTAATCCTACTAACTCTAACATTTTTGCGGCGCGATCGCGCATTTCTGCTTTAGATATCTTTCGATGTAATTCTAATCCCATTTGTACGTTTTGTAGCGCTGTCAAACTCCGGTGCAAATTATGTGCTTGGAAAATATAGCCTGTTTTGCGTCGCGCCTGGACTAATTTTTCTTCACTAGCACCGCAGAGTTCTTTACCAATAATTTTGATGCTTCCTATCTGTGCGGATCGCAATCCTCCTATTAACGTTAAGAGGGTTGTTTTGCCTGAGCCAGATGGCCCTGTCATAATGACAATTTCTCCAGCATTAATTTCGAGGTTGATATCATATAATACTTGCTTTTTTAGTTGTCCTTCACCGAAATAGTGGTTGAGATGTTGAATGTCAATTACAGGTTGAGATGGAAAGTTTACAGTTGAACTTTTATCTGTTTTGTAGTCTATTTCTATGGATTTCATAGCGATTAATTCAGTTAGTGAACGGCTCGATCCAGGCTTGTATTCTGTCAAATTTTGTAGGGGCGGGTTCGCCCAGATATTGCAATAGCGACAAATTTTATAAACTCGCCCCGCACCCAAGTTTCCTGTTACCCGACTTAATATCAGAGATAATTTTAGCAAGTATATCAAGTCCGGTAGCAACCGATAAGCATGGCCGGGGCGGGTTTATCCAGTTTGTCGGTAGGTATCAAATATTTAGGCGAACCCGCCCCTACAAAACTTGATATTATGCAAGTTACAATCAAACGAACTTGATATTAGCAATTAGCAATTAGCTAAAATATATCAGCAGGATCTGCTGCTTGCAATTTCCGAGTAGCGATCGTACCGGAAATTAGGCACATAATCAGCGTTAAACTTAATACCATGAAAGCTCTGATTAATGTCATATACATGGGTAAATTTGTGGCTTTTCTGGTTAAGGAATAAAGCCCTACAGAAATTCCAACTCCCGGCAAAAATCCCAGAATAGAAAGAATTAATGCCTCTTCAAAGACGATACTCAGTAAATACATACTACGGTATCCCATTGCTTTAAAAGTCGCATATTCAGCCAAGTGATCGCTGACATCCGTAGAAAGCACTTGATAGACAATAATCACACCTACCATGAAACCCATTGCTACGCCTATATTAAAGACAAAACCAATGGCTGTATTGGTAAACCAATATTCTTTTTCAAATTCAATAAACTCTGTTTTTGTCAATACTTTAACATCATTTGGTAGGTAAGCTTTTAAGGCTGTTTGTACCTGCACGGGATCGGCACCAGCTTTCAAATAAATTAAACCTGCATTAATGCTACTAGCTTCTTGCTTAGGAAATAACCGCAGAAAGTTTTGATCGCTGGTCATTATGCTACCGTCAGCCGCAAAAGATGCGCCAACATTGAATAAGCCACTAATCGTAATTGTGCGTCGGTCGATTTCTGTTGTGACGGTTTTTCCCTGTTCAATTTGAGCGATCGCCTGTTTGTATTCCCCCCTAGAACCTCGATCGAATAAAACTGTATCCGGGAGTTTAATATCTGCCGTATTCTGTTTTAATTCTGGCAAGTCAAAGGCTGGACGCTCAGGGTTAAAACCAATTACTAATATAGAACTTTTTTCGCGGGTTTGAGGGTTTTTCCAGCGGGCTACTTTGGCATAAAAAACATCTGCTGATTCCACTCCGGGCACGTTCATGGCTTGATATAAACGCCGCCTCGGAAAATCTGATAAATTGATCAGGTTTTGAGCTTGGGGACTGATTAAAACTATGTCAGCATCGAGGACTTGGTGCAGGCGGGTATTACTGCTATAAAGGGCATTTTGAAAGCCAAACTGCATAAACATCAGGATGTCGGCAAAGGCTATTCCGGCAGTGGCTACTAACATTCTCCCTTTGTCGTGACTGAGTTGTAGCCATCCTAAAGGAGTGCGGCGTTGAAGTTCTTGGAGGTGTTTAATTAATCCAATCATTTTTCAATTACCACCTTAACTTGCAAATTTGTTAATCCTGCAACTTTCTGGCTGGAGGTTTCATTTAACCGGATTTTCACTTCAATAATGCGACCGTCAATGTTGGCGGAAGGATCGGCATTAATTACATTTTGTTTGAGAACTTGTAGCCCAATTTGTTCTACGTTTCCCTGTAATTCGCCGCTTAAAGAAGTGCTAGTAATTTTGGCTTTTTGCCCAATTTTTACTCCTTCAATATCGCTTTCGTAGACTTCAGCTACGGCGTACATATTGTGAGTTTGTCCGAGTTGGACGATGCCATCATTACCGACTTTTTCCCCTGGATAGGTGTAAATTTTGAGCACTTGCGCGTCTTTGGGGGCGCGGATGTAGGCGAGATCGAGGTTGGCTTGGGCTTGCTTGGCGGTGGCGATCGCAGCGCTGACTTCGGCTTCTGCGGTTTGGATGTCGGTGGGCCGGATTTCGGAGATGCGATCTAGGTTAGCTTCAGCTTCTATAATCTGGGCGCGTTGTGCTGTTTGGGATTGGTTGAGTTTGGCTTTGGCTTCGTCGATTTGGGAGGCCCGTGATTGGTAAATTTGGCTGAGTTTGGCCTCGGCTTCGTTGAGTTGTTGTTGGCGGGAGGAATGTATGCGGGTGAGGTTGGTTCGGGCTTCGTTGAGTTTCTGTTGCGCGGTTTCCAGAGTTAGCTGTTTGCTGTCTCGTTGTTGAGTAGAAATGGCTCCTTCTTGGTTGAGTTGTTCGTAGCGCTGGGCTTCGGTTTTGGCGTTTTCGAGTTCGGCTTTGAGTCGGGCGATCGCGGCTTCTTGACCTGCGATTTCACCTTCTTTTTCAGCTTGAATACGAGCGATCGCAGCTTTTTGTCCTTCAATATCCGTGCGTCGTTCGGCTTCTAAGCGGTTGAGTACGGCTTCGGCGGCTTCAATATCCGTGCGGCGTTCGGCTTGTAAACGGGCGATCGCGGCTTCTTGAGCTTGGATTTCTCCGCTTTTTGCCCCCGCTTTGACTGTGGCGAGTTTGGCTTGGCTGACTCGGACTTGTTGTTGTGCTTGCTCTAAGGCGGCCAACAGGCGATCGCGACTATCAAGGATGGCGATCGTTTGTCCTGTTTTTACCCAATCTCCTTCTTTTACTAGCAGTTTGTCGATGCGATTGCCTTCAGCGGAACTAGAGGCGGAAAGCGCGATCGCTTCCCCTTGGGGTTCGAGTCTTCCCAAGGCGGTGACGGTGGTGATTTGGGGGACGGTGGCGATCGCGACTTCCTGGGGGGAGTGCGATCGCAGCACGTAAGCAGTTCCACCAGCAGCAACTACAGTTGTGACTGCGGCTAGGGTTAGGAGTTGGCGGGTGAGAGACGGATTTGAGAAGAAACTTTCGGCGGTGGCGCGGTGTACCATAACACACCTCAGTGAAGAACTATACGGTTTAGTTTTGTGTTAAACTTATACTAAACTGTCTAGTATAATGATGTCAACCCCCAAACCAAACTTTTAGATAACCACTATGAAACGAGCAAAACTGAACGAACTAGACCCCGCCACCACCGTTGACAAAGCCGAAAAAATCCTGTTGGGAGCGATGCAGGAGTTCCTGACTCACGGGTACGCCTCAACGAGCATGGATCGGGTAGCGACGGCGGCGGGAGTGTCCAAAGCGACGGTTTACAGCCACTTTAAGGATAAAGAAGGGTTATTTAGTGCCTTGATGCAGCGGTTGGCGGAAGAAAAAATTCTGTATATTCAACTAGAGTCAGAGAACCCAGAGCAAGCTCTGCGGCAATTAGCCCTGACTTTGATCGAACACAAGAAATGCGATGCCGAGTTTCTGATATTTATTAGATTAGTCGTGGGCGAATCGGGGCGTTTTCCCGAATTAGCACAAATGTTTATTAGCAACTTCGCCAAAATTGGCATACAGCGACTAACTTATTACTTAAGTTCTCACCCAGAGCTGAATCTACCCGATCCAGAAGCAACGGCGCGAATTTTTATTGGGTCAGTAGTATATTATCTGATGACCCAAGAGATCCTGCACGGTGCAGAGATTATCCCCATGGAGCGCGATCGCTTAATCAATGGTTTAATGCACTTGATTTTAGCATCTAAAAATTCAGTTTAGATGCCTAACAGCTTAGATCGTTTCTAGCAACTTCAAATCATAAGTGCTATTATTAAGGAACGTAAAGCTGTCACTCAAACAAAATTAGAACTTATGGCCATATTCGGATTGGGCAAAAAGCTAACCCTGCCTACAAAAGAAGAAGCATTGCCAGGACGAGCAGAATCCATGCCTGTACCCTCTAGTCACTTCGTCAACGGCAATCCCCTCAAACCTCCTTTTCCAGAAGGTATGGAAATGGCAATATTTGGTCTGGGTTGTTTTTGGGGAGCCGAACGCAAATTCTGGCAACTAGAAGGAGTTTTTACAACCGCAGTTGGCTACGCCGCAGGGATAACACCTAACCCCACATATCAAGAAGTTTGTTCGGGAAAAACTGGCCACAACGAAGTAGTCCTAGTGGTGTTTGACCCGAAAGTTATTAGTTACGAAACACTCTTGAAAGTGTTTTGGGAAAGTCACAATCCCACCCAAGGAATGCGTCAAGGAAATGACACTGGAACACAGTATCGTTCAGGAATTTATGTCTATTCAGACAGTCAAAGAAAACAGGCTGAAGCTACACGGGATGCTTATCAAAAAGCCATTTCAGGAGCGGGTTACGGCGAGATTACAACTGAGATTTTAGACGCTCCTGAGTTCTACTATGCAGAAGGCTACCATCAGCAATACTTAGCCAAAAATCCCGGCGGTTATTGCGGTTTAGGTGGCACAAAAGTAGAATGCCCTGTGGGAGTTCTTTCTTAAATTCTAATAGGACTTATGCAGACTTTACGTAACGCCGGCATCCTGAAGTTTCTTTAACCCCCAGGATGTCGGCGTTACGGATACTTTTGCGTAATTCTTAATGTTAATTCATCGATTTATTCCACCCCATTACCTTGTAGGAAAAATGATTTGCGGGTTACTTCATATCTAATTTCTGGAGATGTATAGTAAATCAATCAGAAATTTCTTAGAGTCATTTGCTTCCGGTTTAAAGCCAAGTAACGGCAATAACAAACCAAACAGCAACATCCCCGATAGGACAAGTATAGATGAGTCAAACTTTCCTTCGGCGATCGTGGCGATCGCAGCCAATATCCATATATTTCCCACTATCCCTAACCAAATTGACATAAACACTATGACAAAAGGGTGCATTGCCATCTTAATATCAATTTTGCTACCCATGCCTTCAGGGTAAATTCTTCCTTTAATTATAGGTAAAAAAGAGTTCCGATAATTGATGATGCGATTAATTTCAAAAGAATGGTCGCCAACTTCACCCTCATAAGGTTTTCCATAATTATTGATGTTCCATCGAATTGCTTTTCTAGGTTCTACAACTGCTAGTAATTTTTGACGGACTATCTCAGGATGTAGGGAAGTATTAATGGTAAATTTTTCATAAGGAAACATGGTAAAACCTCCAAGATGAGAATTTCTGTAAAACCAAGTTTTATAGCTAGGGACTAGAGGCTAGGGGAAGAGGGAATAAAATCAATAATTAAGTTTGTCCACTAATCTGCAAGCATCTGCTAAGGCTCCCTATTCTTGCTGCTGTCATGCTAAGATAAAATTCTCGATCTCGATCAAAATTCACTACAATATTGGTCGATATCGTTGTTTACCAGTCTACAATAAAAGATATCGGCGTAAAATATCTTGAGCTTGATTTAGTAATTCTGTTTCCAGTTCACCAACTTGTTGCACCATTCTTGATTTATCAAAAGTCATAGGGTCAACACAGACTAGCAAACTATCTGTATTTAAACCATTTTGTGGGGAGGATGGCACAAATACGAGTGCTGGCGAAATTCGAGGGTCATTAGAGCGAGCAGAGGTAAAAGGCAAAACAGTTATTTTGGTTCGCTGTTCGTTAAAAATTGTGCCAGAAATGATTAAACCTGGTCGCGTTTTGCGGATTTCTGTTCCTACTGACGGTTCAAATTTAACTATCCAGATGCTTCCCAGTCGGTAATTGCTTGCGTTTGCCATTCACTATCCCAACCTAAATTAAGTTCGTCAACTAATCTGCAAGCATCTGCTAAGGCTTGCTCTTCTTGCTGCTGCTGCCATTGTTTTAAGATAGATTCTATTAGGACGCTGCGATTCTCAACTTTTTGGTCGAGGTATGCGAGTAGGTCATCGGGTAGGGAGATAGAGATTTGAGCCATAAGCTACTTTTAATTATATCTTTGGTAGTATAGCATTTTAAGGGTTGAGAATGCAAGTAGCGAAAGAGCGATACTTAGTTTACCGTTCTGTACTCGCTAGAACTGAGCCTGAGAGAAAGCTCTATCTAGCTATTACACAATCAGTCTTTTGCGAATTATTGTCTGAACCACTTGGTCAAATCATTAGAGCCGACTATCAAGTATATTTAATCATTTTTGCCGATCGCTTTGGCTCTGACAGTGGTATCCTAGAGAGGAGGATACTTGAAAAAAAGGAGGAAAACTTATGTCATCAAGTGCGATCGCTACCTTGACAAAAATTATGGAATCTTTGCCAGAAAATTTGCAAAATCGAGTCGTTGAACACCTGCAAGAATATATTGAAGACTTAAAGGATGAAGAGCAGTGGGATTTATCTTTTCAGAATACACAACAATCGCTGATTATGGCTGCACAAAGGGCTAAACAGGAAATTTCTGAAGGAAAAGCACAGCCATTAGATATCGAGCAATTATGAAATCAATGACTTTGCCGACCTTTTGGGAAAAATACTATTTGCTTGATACTACTATTAAACAACAAGCTAAGAAAGTCTATGGGTTATGGCTACAAAATCCATTTCACCCGTCTTTACACTTCAAGTGTATCAACACGGAGGAAGATATATGGTCAGTTAGAATTACACGGAGTTATAGGGCGCTTGGGGTTTTAGAAGCTGGAACTGTAACGTGGTTTTGGATTGGCAGTCACGATGATTATGAAAGATTTTTTGGCTAAATAAGCGATACTTCCACTCTGGCTCTTACAGTGCTATCCTAGATCAGAGAACAATCAGAAGCAAATTAATTAGTTGAATAGGAAATTATAGCTATGACTCAAACAACAAGTCGCCCTGGCCGTCGAGGTAGGTTATTTCCTGAATTTACGATATCCCCAGATTTGCAGTGGTTGAAACTACTACCTTTGGCTGTTAATTTTGGGACGGGAGTATTGACGCTGGGGTAGAGATAGAAGTGCGATCGATACTGGATATGCTATATTGAGTAAAAAGAATTTGGCAAAAAAATGTCTTATACTTTCACGGCAATTGTTTATTGGGAAGAGGATGTTTATGTAGCCGAGTGTCCTGAAGTGGGAACGGCTAGCCAAGGAGATACGATAGAAGAGGCGATCGCCAATCTCAAAGAAGCAACCGAACTTTATTTAGAAGAATTCCCTCTACCTAAAACTTCCCCCCGTCTGCTAACTACATTTGAGGTATTGAGTGCCTAAATTACCACGAGTTAGTAGTGCAGAAGCCATCCGCGCTTTGGAAGGCTTAGGCTTTATTAAAGTAAGGCAGCGAGGCAGTCATGCTATTTTGAAGAAACGATTACCGATAGATGATGAAGATAATCCTCAAGGCGCGATCGAGGTTGGTTGTGTAATACCAATGCAGCGCAAAACTTTGGCACTTGGAACCCTCAAAAGTATTCTAAATCAGGCAGGGATTTCTGTTGAAGATTTTTTGAGGAATCTTTAGAGATATTGAAAGGGCGATCGCTTTTCACTAAAGGAACGGCGATCGCTTTTTCGTAGTCAAGATTTAGGATATTAATTTAGTTGTTGCTGATGGTAAAAGGCTGGTCGATGAAGTGTTATTAAGATGATGAATTGCCACAACTTAAGACATCAACTCCTGCACTTCTGCTAATGGTAAATCTAACGCTTGTGCGATTTGTGATGCGGTTAATCCCATTTGTGCCAAGTGGGGGACAGTTTCTAATTTAGCTTTTCGTCTGGTATTTTTTATGATATCTTCCTGATTTTTGGTCGGAGAATTTTTTGTATTATCACCGCCAACCAATTCCAGCTCCTCTGGTGTGTAAGTCTTAGAAATAGGCGTAGAATTAGAACAAAAATTGATATTAAAAGAATTAGGAAATTGTAAATTTTGAGAATTTTTTATGACAATCCTTTCAATTATAGCACGCACATTAGCTCTATTTACATCTTCACCCAAAGTTTTAGAGAGAATCCGCCAGAGTTCGTAGGCTTCATCTTTAGCATGACCAGGAGTGCAATTATATTCTTCAGCTATGTCCTTATATTTTTGTCCATTAAGTACACCTTTAAGGAGCGCCAATTGCAGGGTATCAAGCTGCTTTCCAGTTTTTGCCATGATTAGTTCGTCGATATATTTAAGCACCTCTTGCACGTCCATATTTGGGGTTTAGGATTTTGATGGTGTGGGAGACATCCGCCATTATCCGCCATTATCCGACTTTTGTAAAGTATGTTAATAAAAGTCCCGCCATTATCCGACTTTTCCCGCCTTGCTCTTTCTGGGAGGTTACATTAGCATCTATATTAGCAGTTACGTCCCAGACAAAAAGCTAAAGCAGAGCAAGGTTAAAGACTATCCTTAAACCTTGGACACTTCGCTGTAGGGTGTAAGTTCTGTACAAGTTAAAATTGACAACTATTTTGCTTATTTAGATAGTCTTCACTATGTGGAAAAAAATCTTAGCAGCAGGGATTATTTTTAGTTCTTCTTTTCTCTCCTTTGCCCCAGTAGAGGCAAGACAAGTTCGACAAGACTGTGTGAAAATCAGTGGTTATGATTGGGGGAGGTTTAATGGTTCTATTGTTGTTGGCAGAAAAGTTTATAATCCTGATGTCAGACTTGATTTGAGTAATCCATTCGAAGTAACTTGTAAACTGTTAGAAAACGTAAGTATTGTCAATGTTAGTTTAGCTATTCCTGATACTTCTGAGATTGAGAGTGTGAAAGTACAAATCTATATCGAGGGTAACTTATCTAAAACAGTGAATATTTTGCGAGGATCTGTCACTGCTTTTTCTATTGATCTGCGGGGTGTTACTAATTATACGGTAAGTTATCAACAAATCGGTTATAGAGGATCGGGTAGAGACGCGAGTATTTACGCTATTCAATACTGGGACTATAATTAATAAAGGGTTTCTGGCTAGCTGAAATGAGAGCGAACTCCCCCTGCTTCCTAAAAATATAAATAAAACCTTTTCTCCATAACTATAAGTATTGAAAATATTTGTTATTTTCGATAGATTGAAAGATATCAAGGTGATTCCTGAGAATAATTAATCATTGACCAAAGAACTACCTTAATTATCATTTCATTCAATCATCTTTTATATTTAAGTTGTTAATAACAAAAGCATTTTGCAGATCGCCATCTCCTTTATTAAACTCTAGGTCTGTTAGTACCCAAGTCCCATCTGTATAGCGAGAGAATTTTGCTTTTCCTGGCCCAGAGTAGTTGACTGACTGTTCTTTGTTAGAAAGATGATCATTAACTCGCAGGTTTAAATTTGAGACTTGCAATGTTGCCACAGCACTACTGTTTGAATCTTCCCTAACTCCCATTACTTGGATAGATCCCGAATTTTTCCATTTGTTAACCATTTTTTGCGCTTTACTTGTGGAAAGTGCTTGAGTCTGTGTTATTGCAGTACAGCCAGTAGTTAAGTTAGATAATACTACTGTGCCAGCGAGGTAATGCAAAATAATCCAACTGAAAATAGTCAAATTTTTGCTCATTATTTTTGAGTAATAAGAAAGTAGGTATAACTTATTTTTGAGCCTTTATAGGGTTTTGTCAGTAGTAAAAAGTAGGATTTACATAAAGAAAATATAAAATTAATCCTTGTACAAAGTGGGAAAAAGCAGAATTTAGTAACTTAAGGTTGCAAAAAGTGGGAAAAAGTGGGATAATCATCAAAATTTCCACATTCCCCCAACCTATGGACGTTCAAGAAGTTTTGAAGTGGGCAGACGAGTTAGTGTTTACCAAAACGGGCAAACACTTAAGCAGTTTGCAGGAAACAATACTAACTGGCGTTTGGTCTAGTCAAAAATACGGGGAGATAGCGGAAACTTGTAACTGTACTGAGAACCATGTTAAAAAAGTCGCATCAGAAATATGGCAGCTATTCTCAGCAACGTTAGATGAAGATGTTAATAAATCGAATTTTAAAGCTACATTAGATAGGATGGATTTTTCTAATAATATTTCTTCTTTTTGGAAAGATGTATCAATTGGTAGCATGAATGTCTGCACAGAAACATCCTACCCTCCCAAAAATTCCCAAAACTCACCCCCAACACAAACCTCAAATGAAAATAATACCCAACAAAAACTCGACTTAAGAGACGCACCAGATATCAAAACCTTCTACAACTGCACCTCCCAACTCACCACCCTGGAAAATGCGATCGCACACCAAAACTGTCGCCTCCTCACCATCACAGGCATGAGTGGCACGGGAAAAAGCGCGATCGCGCGTCACCTCATCCCCCAAATTCAAACCCACTTCGATCGCATCATCTGGCGCAGTCTCCGCACTTCCCCACCCCTCGAAACCACCCTCAAAAACCTGATTCAATTTCTCTCAAATCAAAACCCTCCCTTCGCCTCTTACCAAGGCGAAGTTGGGGTTTTACCTGAAAATATTGATACCCAACTAGAAATACTAATAGAATCTTTACACACTCATCGCTGTCTCATCATCTTAGATGACGTGCAATACATCCTTAATAGCGGACAACTTGCAGGCTATTATAAACCTGGATATGAAAACTACGGAACCTTATTTAAAATGATTGGCGACTTCCCCCATCATAGTTGCTTAATCCTCAATAGTTGGGAACCCCCTTTAGATATTCTCACATTCACTGACGATCGTTCAGCAGTATGTTTATTACAATTAACTGGTTTAGGTGAAGCCGCAACAGAAATCCTGAGAGAAAAAGGCTTATTAGATGAAGAAAAATGGCCAGAATTGATTAACCTTTATCAAGGTAATCCTCTCTGGTTAAAATTAGTCGCTCAAACCATTAATAACTTATTTGACGGAAAAGTAGCTCAATATTTAAGTTGTCAACCAGTATTTTTAAGTGACGAATTGACACTGATTTTGCAACAGCATTATCAAAGATTATCTGAAATCGAAAAACAGGCGATCGCTCTCCTTGCGAATGAAACTGAACCTATCTCGCGTACCCAATTAATCGCAAAATATCAAGGAAACCAAGCTGACTTATTGAAGGCAATACAATCCTTAGAGAGACGGGGAACGATTGACAAAATAAGCTGTGAATCGGAAACAGTTTTTACAATGCAACCTGCGCTCAAACAATATATCCTGTCCTACTTTTCTTCTGGATGAGCCGCCGCCGGAGAGTCTGCACCCAATTGATTAATAAAAGCAATCAACTGATAAAGTCTTCCCAAATCTCGCTGATTAAAATACAAAACCAAGCGCGGCAAATCGGCAGTTTCATCACCTAGTTCTGGAAGTAAAGCTTTGCTTTTTTCAATTTTCCCCTTAACTAAAATGTCACTGAAATCAGCATTTAACTGTTCGACATCCTCATCGGATAACTCAGACTTGAGACGGATGACAAGCCGATCTTCCACGTAGCGGCTGGAGTGATAAACTCGGTAGAAACTGGCGATCGCATCACAAGCCACATCCAAACTATCCGTAATCGTGTAAACACTGGGATCGTGCTTACTAATTAAACCGCGACCCATCATTTGCTTGCAAATAAAAGCATTCCAATCATGCCAATAGTCCCCGCCGGGGCGATCGATCAATACCACTGGTGCAGGGCCAAATTTGCCCGTCTGAATCAAAGTCAAACACTCAAAAGTTTCGTCCAGAGTGCCAAAACCACCGGGGAATAAAGCCAAAGCATCACTTTCCCGTAGGAAAAATAACTTGCGAGTGAAGAAATATTTAAATGTAAGTAATTTGCGATCGCCTGCGATAAAGGGGTTAGAACCTTGCTCGAAAGGTAATTGAATATTCAACCCAAAAGAATGTTCTGCACCCGCACCTTCATTCCCCGCCTGCATAATGCCACCGCCGCCCCCTGTCACCACCATAAACCCCTGTTTGGCGATCGCACTGGCAAAATCCCTCGCCATCGCGTATTCTGGACTATCTGCCGACACTCTCGCAGAGCCGAAGATCGCTATTTTGCGAATGTGGCGGTAGGGGTAAAAAAGCTTAAACGCTCTCTCCATATCTAGCAGAGAAGCAGCGATGATTTTCCAGTCGAGGCGATCGAGTTCTTCCCCCGCCATCCGTGCGATCGTTGAGAGCGATCCCGCAATCCACACTTCGTGCTTTAAATTTGGTAGCTGATTAATCAAATCAGTCACCTCGGCCTGGAGGGACTCAATTGCTTGGCCAGAGGATGAGGAACTCATTAAAATTTTCCCAACGAGCAGAGCTGTAACTATTTATTGAAAATGCGCCTTTAAGCCAAAATTTTGAGGCGCTAAGCAAACATAAAAAGTTTAAGCTCGACTGATTTGCCGCGCTTGAAGTGGAATTTATGCAAAATCAGTTTCATCTCAGTACAGACTAGGACTGCCGCCAATTCCGACTCTACGGTGCGATTTGTCCCCAATATGCCGTCGGCGACAGTCGGGGACTAGACCGCACTTAGAGTTAAAGGTACTTTTCTAAAGTGTTGGAGAGTGTAGTCTTAGGGACTGCACCCACCACCATATCAACCCGTTGACCGGCTTTGAATATCATCAGCGTCGGAATGCTGCGGATACCGTATTGGCTGGCGACGTTGGGGTTCTCGTCTGTATTAACTTTAACTACCTTCACCTGCCCGTCATACTGCTGGGCAATTTCATCTACGACAGGTGCGACCATACGGCAGGGGCCACACCAGGGAGCCCAGAAGTCCACTAAAACTGGAACTTCGCTCTCAAGCACTTCCTGCTTAAAGGTAGAGTCGGTAACTTGTGCGGCTGCTGACATCCCTAGCCATCCTTGTGCATATTATTTCTCAGCTTATCAGTTTAGCAAAAAGTGTTACCTTTGGTACGAAAGCTTTTAAAGTTTTGAGTTGTGAGAGGTTGCTTGGTTCCTTACAATCTTAAACCTTGGGGTAAGCTAGACCAATCGGGTGTATGAGCTTTGAGGGGACAAGAGTAGGAGATGCCTTTCTGCTTAAGGAGGTTAGGGCGATCGCTTACTCAGTTGTATAAGTTTAAGGGTCAAGGAGCCGCAGGGAAGGGGCGATCGCATCTAATTTGGGATTAATGGATATAAAAATTAACAATTTGACTGCTGCGGACAAAGAGATTATTCAACAGTTGGCACAATGGTTAACAGAACTCTGGCCGAATGCTTGGCCGCATCTAGATGTTGCTTTGCAAGAAGTGCAAGCATCTTTAGGAGTAGATCGCATCAGTCGCGTGGCGGTTGACGATCGCGGTACGGTTTTAGGCTGGATTGGCGCGATCGAGCAATATGATGGGAATGTTTGGGAACTGCACCCGCTAGTAGTGAAAGCGGGGTTTCGCAGACAAGGAATTGGGCGATCGCTAGTTAATGACTTAGAGGCGGAGGTGAGAAAACGCGGCGCAATTACTCTCTGGGTAGGTACGGATGATGAAGAAAATCAGACCACCCTTTCCAATGTCAATCTTTATCCGAATATTGGGGAGCACATCGCTAAAATTAGAAATTTGCGGTGCCATCCTTACGAGTTTTATCAAAAAGTGGGTTTCGCGATCGTCGGAGTAATGCCTGATGCCAACGGACTTGGAAAACCAGATATCTTCATGGCAAAACGCCTGAGATAAATTCTAAGCTTCCCACGCCAATAAGTAATTTTCCAAATACTGCCAGCGATCGTCAGTATAGTTAGCTTTCAGTAAATCTCTAGTATTGCCGTCAATCAATAATTGCCCCTCGGCAGAGTCCTCTTCATCTTCGTGGAAGATACTATCAGGAAATGCGTGCTTCAAATGCGTGAGGGTATGAACAAAACTGGCTAGGAAATGATGCTCTTCCACCCATTCCCCTGGATCTGGGATAGCTGCATCTGTAGGGGTTGCGCTGTTCAAAGAATTATTTACAAAGGTTTCAGTTAAGTTTTTCATATCTAGATTTGCTAGCAACTCCAAGTCAACAATAACTTTCTAACTATTCTGATTATCGGTTCTACCCGAAGTCTTCTCAGTGATTTTACTAGGTCTAGCCCCGTGACAACTTTAAGTATTTCCTGTGACCGAAATCACAGTAAGCTTAATCGCACTATGGTATAGCAACTGCAAAGAGGGCTAGGACATGGTAAATTCCTAAAACCTTCGGCCCAGCAGAAGGTGAACTTGTCGAAATCCACAGCAAAGCCCTTGATTCCAATTCTTTCTTTCCTCAGCATCCTAGCCTCGCTCTAGCCCCTAGCTAGCTATAGTTAGTCACTATCTATCTCTGCTAAAAGTTTTTGCGCTTGATGGCAAAGCTCCCCGTGACAGAGACTGTTAGTAGCTAACAGCCCTCCCCATTGATTGATATCCCCCTGATTATAATGCAAAGCAGTGCCATCAAAATGGGTCAATTGACCGCCTGCTTCTGTGAGAATTAATTCTGGGGCGGCTAAGTCCCAATCTTTGGGAGCAGATTTACCAGAAAGGGCAACGTAAACATCAGCTCGCTGCTCGATAATAGTCGCAATTTTGCAGCCAATACTACCGACTGCAAGCTGATTTTGAATTGGCAATTGTTGTAATAATTTATCAAAGCGTTCATCGCGGTGAGTGCGGCTGACTACCAGAGATAAATCTGCGATCGCACTCCGTCCAGATACGTACAATTGTACGGGCAAACCGTCTCGATTTTCGACAAAAGCACCGCCGCCCTTAATAGCTGAATAAAGTTTTTGAGCTTCCGGCCAAGCTACAACTGCTAAGACTGGTCTACCGTCGTAAACTAAAGCAATATGTACTGCATATTCGCCCGTGCGGTCAATAAAATCGCGAGTACCATCAAGAGGGTCAATAATCCAAACCCAACGCTGGGGTAAAGGAGCTTGACCGTGTTCTGCTAAATGGAATTTGTAAGTTTCTTCGCTGAGATAACCAAATTCTCGATCATCTAAAACGGTTTGCAATTGCTCCAAGATATAGGCATTAACAGCAATATCTGCGGCGGTAACTGGCCCATCACTTTTTTCTTGAATATTAAGGTTTTCAGCCCTCGAACCGCCCCGATAATATGATTGTAATATATCTGCTGCACCCCAGCCGACCGAACGTGCGATCGTGCTAAGTTCTTCTAATGTTTTCATTACAAAAAGTCCTGTCTTAAGTAGGTAAACGCAAAATTAATAATATCATATTTTGGTAATTGGTAATTGGTAATTGGTAATTGGTAATTGGTAATTGGTAATTGGTAATTGGTAATTGGTAATGGCTAATGGCTAATGGCTAATGGCTAATTACCCATCTCCCCCATCCTCCCTATCTTCCCCCTCTCTTCCTCTTTCCCTAGCCCCTAGCCCCTAGCCCCTAGCCCCTAGCCCCTTTACCACTAACAATTACCACTGAACTTGAGGATATTTCCACTCATAATAATTGGGAAATACAAAGTTAGTAAACGAAACTGAAATACTGATATCTAACGACTTAACATGATGCCACCAACCAACAGGAATAAAAATCGCTTCTCCCGGTTCCAAAATGAACTCTAAAATTTTAACATTTCTGTAGAGCGGATATTTTTCCAAGTCAGGATTTTCACCATCTACCTTGCTAAATACCCCTACATGATTGTACATCAAAGGCGTTTGCTCCGGTGAAATCATCCTCACCCGCTTGCGTCCTAAAACCTGAGCCAAAATTAAATTAACTGGGTCATGGTGTAGCGGCGTAATCGTACCCGCAGGGCCGAACCAGAAAAATACTCTCCCGCTTGTATCTGCGGGGTTCAAATATTCAGGGAAGATTTCGATATCATTAAACAAAGTTTTAAATTCTTCCCGCTCTAGATTTTGGTTATTAGCAACCATGTAATAATCATTACTTTCACCGCTACTGACAACCATATCGACATATTTGCCAAACAAAACTGTTTGCTTATGTTTTTCTAAATTAATTTCATATTCCGGGTCAGACTGGCGGTTAGCCTGAATTTCAACTGTTGCATGACCATACTTATGTCCCAGATAATTCGGAGTCCACAGCCGCATCGCCGGCCAATTACTCATAGCATTTGTGAGAATAACTGGAGTATTTGTAGCGTAGTAATTCTCTAAAAACTCGGCTCTGGAAAGATTGCTTTTGCGTTCAATTGTGCCAAACTTAGAAGAAAGCGCGGCTAGTTGAGTCTGAATTTGTAACTGGGATTCCATTTTCTGCAATAACTGCACAAAATTGGTACAGAGTTGGAAGTAAGGATGAGCAGCAATTACTCTGACTTCTTCTGTTGCCAAATTGGGATCGATACCCATTTTAACCAGCATTTGAATAATGGCATCATCTGGCTCTTTCAGCAACTTCTTAATTGCCATCCATCGCCTTAAATTATCGGGAATTTCTTTTTTAGTTTCCGCTGCCAAATTTGCCAAATTTTGCGTCAGCCATTCCAGAGTAACCTGTTGCTCATCTGTCAGAGTAATCCGTAAAGGAGGGAGAGTAATATTCACGGGTTTGGATTCAGGCATAAATATTATCTATTTTTCAATGATGGTCTAAAAAATATTTCAAGCAGGAAACTATTAAAACCGGATAATTTTACCTAAATTAGTCAACTTTTTTGCCTGTAAGCCAATAGGTGATCATTTCCCCTTTCCCTTTAATCGCAATCGCACCTCGCTCTTCAAATAAATACTTATCCTTTAAACGCTTATAAGTAGCATTTGTAACTTGAATACGCCCTGGAATTCCCTGAGATTCCATTCGGCTAGCAATATTTACTGTATTTCCCCAGAGATCGTAAATAAATTTTTTGATGCCAATTACACCAGCGACAACAGCACCAGTATTAATGCCGATGCGAATTTGGAATGGCTGACCCTTTTCAGCTTGAAAACGAGCGATTGCAGTTTGCATATCTAAAGCCATTTGAGCGACGGCTTCGGCGTGAAATTCCATCGGCACTGGCAAACCTCCTGCTACCATATAGGCATCACCAATAGTTTTAATTTTCTCCAAACCGTGCAGTTCAGCTAATTCGTCAAAGGTGGAAAAAATATGATTGAGTAAACTCACTAATTCTATTGGGGGTGTCCTCGCAGAAAGCGGAGTAAAACCAACAATATCAGCAAATAGAATTGTCGCTTCCTCAAATTGTTCAGCGATGGCACTCTGGTTTTGTTTAAGTTTATCCGCTATGGTTTTAGGCAAAATATTTAATAATAAACGCTCTGATTGTTCTTGTGCTATTCGTAGCGCTTCCTCTGCCTGTTTGCGCTCCGTGATATCTTCGGCAATATACATTAAGTGCGTTACTTCTCCTTGCTCGTTAATTAATGGCAGTTTCATGATTCGCTGCCAAATATTACCCTTGAATTTACTATTAAATATCTCCTCATCTACAATTAATTTACCTCCTTCAATGATTGTTTGGTGTTCTGACTGTACGGAAGCCGCAATTTCTATGTTCATAAAATTGTAAATAGTGTGCCCGATTACTTGGTTGCGAGGGATTGAGTAAACTTTCTCAGCAGCCCGGTTCCAAAGTACATAACGGAAGTCATCTTTCACGTCTTTGACAAACAAAGCTAAAGGAATATTTTCCACAATACTATTAAGAAATCTACTGGTTTGTGACAATTCTCTTTCCAAACGTTTGCGCTCAGTAATATCGCGAACAATTAGTAAAACTTCATTTGTACGGCTGACAACAATTCGGACTTCTTGTTCGCAAAGTTGACCGCCACTCCAAAATTGATGCTCATAAATTTGGGTTTCACCAGTGGCAATTGTTCTGTTTATATATTGTAATTGAAGCTCGGCTATATCTGGTGGTAATACTTCCGAAATATGCTTGCCAATCCGATCGTTATTTACCAGCAATATTGCTTCTGAATCTTTAGAGGGGATAAATTCTAAATAGACACCTTCTTTGCTGAGTCTAATCATTAAATCTGGTATGGCGGCGAGGATGGCTCGATTTTGAAGTTCGCTCTCAGTTAGTGCTGCTGTGCGCTTTTTTACTTTGGCTTCTAATATTTCATTTGTCTTTTCTAAAGTAGCAAAAGTTTTTTTCAACTGATGTGCCATTTGGTTAAAACTACTAGCAAGAACCTTGAGTTCTCTCGTACCTTTTTCTTTAACTTTTCTGTCTAATTCTCCCTTAGCTAAAGCTTGAGTTGCTTCACTTAATCTCAAAATGGGGGCAGTTATCCAATGAGCAGTAAAAATTCCCAAAGCCGTAGCTACAATTAATGCCCCCAAACACAGCCAGATTGTAGTGCGGGTGTTAGCATGAATTTGCTCCATGAAATCGGATTCTGGAACTACAATTATAATTAACCAGTCAATTCCGCGTGCATCTTTGAGGGGAGTTACTTGGAGAAATTGTTTAGTTCCATCTATCTCAAAAATGAAATGTTGAACGCTATTAATTTTAGTCAATTTTTCCTTTTGACTATTTAAGTATTCCGCCGTAGCTTTAATCACAAGTGTCGAGCTATCTTTCGCCTGAATGCGCTCTTTGATTTTGCCATTTTTATCTCTAGTAAATAGTTGTTGATCTGTAGAAGAAGCGACAAGTAGTCCCGAACGCTCTATAATAAAAGTATGTCCAGTTTTGCCAATTTTTATGCTTTTGAGAAAGTCTTGAATATCAGAGAGAATAAAATCAACACCGACTACTCCTCCCAGTTTGCCTAGATTATTATAAATGGGTTGTGCTAGAGTAATTTTTAGCCGAGGTTCTTTGAAATCAATGTAAATTTCACTCCAGACTGATTTGCCAACTGCTACTGCTTTTTTATACCAAGGTCGCCGTCTAGGATCGTAAACATTTCCAACTTCTAATAAAGTTGTAGGATTACCTTCATTATCAATAGCATAGCTGTGGAATCTGCTTTTAGTTTGTTTTCCCGACCTGCCAATTTGCCAACTTTGATTATCTTGCCATCCTAGACCAAAAAATTCTCCTTCATTACTACCAAAATAGATAGCAGATATTTTCACTGAATCAAATAACAATCTTTGGTTCCAAAAATGACGAGTCATGCTAGAAGTATCTTTTGTATTTAACTGATTCAACTTCATAGCATTAACATTGATTCGATTGATAACGATCGGTAATTGTAGGTAATGAGTAAGCATTTGTTCAATGCGAACACCTATTTCTACCTGCAATTGCTGAGCAACATCGTTAACAGCTATTTGTCCATTCCGTAACGAGATGTATCCAGTTAACCCAACAGTACCGAAAATTTGTAGCACAAATGGCACTACCAAAACGAGGCGCAACGGTATCTTTTGAGAACCCTTAGCAATCCGACGAGTCAGAGCTTTTAATAGCATCTGTTGTTACCTAAACTGGCTTGTATAGCAACCGCCAAGGCGGTTGGGGGCTAGGGGCTAGGGGCTAGGGGCTAGGGAAAGAAGGGGAAGAGAGTCAATAGTTTGGGCCATGAGTGAGTGTCCTAACGTATCGTGGCGGTTGCTGTAAATAAAAGGCAAAAGGTAGAGAGTAGAAAGCAGAAGGGTTTAGTTATCTATAAAGGTAGAAGGATTTAGCTATCTATAAAGTCAGAAGGATTTAGTTATTGACCAGGATAAAATGACTCAAAGTTAGAAGTCCTATTATTTATAGCGTAATTTTGGCAATAGGTCTATTCTCTATCCAGCGGCGAGTACCGAAGAATTGGCAAGAATGAGATGCTACCTTGGCTGCCGCCGCTAAGGCCTCTATAAAATTTGCTTGTAAAATATAGTGGCAGAAAGCACCGTGAAAAATGTCTCCTGCACCCAAGGTATCGACAGGATTGATTTGAGGCACTTCTATTATGCCACTTATACCGCCGCTGAGGTATTGAATTGGTTTTTCTCCGCAAGTGATGGCGATGTGGGGAATTCCTATTGCTGACAAGTAAGTAAATACTTCTTTGCTATTGTGGCAGTTGGGCGGATAAAAATTACCAGAACAAATAGTATAATCAACTAAAGGTAATATTTCTTCAAATCCAGCTTTCCAACTGCCAGCATCAACTACAATAGGAATATTGTTAGATTTAGCAATTTGAGCAATTTCTTTGCTGGCTGCCATTTGGTGGCCATCAATGAGGATGATATCAATTGCTTTTAAAATATCTGAGTTGATATTTTGGCGAGATTGAGATTTGGTAGCGTTGATAGAAATTACTGCGCGATCTGCTGTACTTTGAGTGATAATAATAGAGGAAACGGGTGGTGATTCTGGGCGCGTCGGGTCTAAATCTATGAGGTTAATATGGAATTCTCCTAAATCAGCTTTAATTAGCTGAGTTATGGGATGGCAACCGATTACTCCTAACAAGTTGGATTGATTGCCTAAGTAGCTAAATGTCACTGCGGCATTAGTAGCGGGGCCACCAGCAGTAGCGGTGTAGTCATTAGCGACTACTTTCTGATTTTGGCTGGGGTAATCTGTGACTAAATAGGCGAAGTCTAAGGTTACTAATCCTATAAATAATCCTTTTTTAGCCATTGGTTTGCTGAAGATGATTTTTGTTAGCAATAGGACTTATGCAAAATCATAGTCAGGATTTACGCACCCAACCAAAGAAACCGGATTTTTTGACGAAAATACTTCATTGTTACCCGCAGATTCTCTCAAAAACCCGGTTTCTGGAGTCCCATGTGTAACTCCTAAACGTATTTTTGTCATTACGAGCCCAGCGAAGTAATCGCAACCCTTTGTTTTTAGCCGATAGTCCGTAAGTCCTAAAATTACGAAGTAACAAAGATGCAGGTAGATTCAAAGCTAGGAATACTTTACATTGTGGCCACGCCGATTGGCAACTTGGAAGATATGACTTTTCGGGCCTTGCGAATTTTGCAAGAAGTCGATTTGATTGCGGCAGAAGATACGCGGCATACGGGTAAACTTTTACATCATTTTCAGATTAAAACTCCTCAAATTAGTTACCACGAACATAATCGACATCAGCGACTTCCAGAATTAATTGATAAGTTAGTTACAGGCCAGACAATTGCGTTGGTGACTGATGCGGGAATGCCGGGAATTTCCGATCCGGGATACGAACTTGTTAAAGCTTCTGCGGATGCTAATATTCCGATAATTCCCATTCCTGGTGCTTGTGCTTGTATTGTAGCTTTAAGTGGTTCGGGATTGCCTACAGATAGATTTGTGTTTGAAGGTTTTTTAGCGGCGAAAGGTAAGGAAAGGCGGCGGAGTTTGGAAGCTTTGCAAAGCGAATCTCGGACAATAATTTTATATGAATCTCCCCACCGTTTGCGCCAAACTTTGGCAGATTTGGGTAATTTTTTGGGTATGGATAGGGGGGTAGTTTTAGCTAGGGAGTTAACTAAATTGTATGAGGAATTTTGGCGGGGTACGGTTGAAAATGCGATCGCACATTACGCTACTCGCGAGCCCCAAGGTGAGTTTACCATAGTTATCGCGGGTGATTCAGCGGTAGTGCCCATATTGTCGGAAGAGGAGATTAAGGCCCAGTTGCAAGAGTTAATCGGTCAGGGTGTGACGAAATCTCAGGCCAGTCGAGAATTAGCAGAAAAAACCTCTCTTCCTCGCCGCCAAATTTATCAACTCGCTTTGACAATTGTTGATGGTGAGTAACACTCGGTTTTGATAAGTTCAAAATTTAGTAACCGCAAGGTAGTTTCAAGGACTTCTTCAGCGGTTTGGTATTTCCCTGCTTGAAGCTTGGTTTGAATAAAACCTTCTTGCTCAAGTGTTAGATTAATGCTCATAGTAAATTTTTATTCAAACTATGTCAGGACTTACACAAATCTATTTAATAATAAGTATACTACAGTTGCAGGGCGGCGATCGCGCACAATTTAGGTAGCGGTTCTGTGCGATCGCGTTTTGGCTATGAAAACTCTAAGGTGAGTTCTGCATAAATTTTTTCTCAATAGCTGCATTTTCTATCTGGTTACGAAATATATCAAGCATTCCTATAACTTCTATATGTAACTCTATATATTCATCCTTATCAAACACTGCATACTCGCCGTGTGCAATTTCGTTCCTTGTCTTTAAAAGCTTAGTATCGATTAACACGGACTTAGTAGAGTATACTGAAAAGTCTATTCCGAGAATATCAGTTATTTCTTTTAAAATTTCAGAAGATAAATTAGATGCAGTAGATATTGCATCTTTAGGCAGGAGACATCTTTTATCTAATTCGGAAAGAAAGAAGTCACAAACAGGAATATACAATGATGGCTTATTTGTCTCTTTTGCCTCTTTAAGTTTTTCTTTCATGACCAAAGCTAAAAAATTACTAGAAAGCTCTTTATAGGTAAGCCTTTTGAACTTAACATATTCTAAATAAGAGTTGCCTGCTAACTTAACAAAACCTTCCCAATGAGCATAGAGAATACATACTCCACTCCGAAGTAATGCTTTATGTCTTTGGTCAGAAAAACTTTTTGTCTCTACTAAAGATTTAATTTCTGAAAATTCTTTCTTTCGCCAAGCAAGATCGGTAGACAGCTTATCACTTAATTGTTCAGCAGTTCGGATGCTCATAAAGGGGAAAATTCCTCTCTACCAAGCTTAATAAGATGGGGTAAACGTCTTGCAGCATTTACCCCTGCTCCCGACCATTTTTGATAAGTCGGAGCTGACCAAATACTTTTTATACGCTCAGATATTTTGTCTGTTGGAAGTGGATTTTGATAGTTATATCCAATTCCCAGTGCTACTACTTCATAAGCAGACAATAGAAAGCCTCCAAGAAATCTGTTACCTTCCGATTTATATCGCTTGAAGCTATTATCTCCCATAGCTTGATTAAGAATATTGAAGGTGACATCGAATGCTTTCTTTATATGGCTGTAATTCAAATTTGTGTTAAGTGCCATTTCACGCATTCTAGCAGTTAGGAACTCGCTCACATCACCACCCAACTTTTGAAGACTTGCATCATCTTGATCGAATAGAAGAATAAAACGCAATACTAATTCCATATCGTACTGTTCTTCATAAAGTCTATCACTCAAAGCAATACAGCTTTTAAATGACTCACGATCTGCAAGTGAACGCATCAAATCATATAAATCTTTATTTAACATTAAAAGAATGCAATTTCTGACTTCTTGTGGTGTTGCAATTGATCCTCCTGTATTTAGCCGCTGAAATAGCTCATATTTAATCATTTCATCACTTTCTTTTTCAACAATATTAACAGCTATTTTTGCTCGCTTTATCAATAAACGTTGTGTCTGAGTTAGAGAGTTATCTTTATCGTCTGGGTCGTCCCACTTTTTACCTTTTAAGGAAGGTAAGTAGGTGGTTTCTTGTAAAGTGAAAAAAGATGTATCTTGGTCTTGACGCTCGGGTTTCAAAAGACCTACAAATTCATAGATAGTTGAAAGTCTCTGTAAACCATCGATCACATCCCAAATACCATCATCTCTTTGACTCACAAAAATTGGTGGAATCGGTATGCCTAAAAGAATTGATTCTATAAAAGTTGATTTTTGATGGTCTGACCAGCGAAAAAATCTTTGAAACTCAGGATGAATGTCAATCTCTTTGTTTTCATAAAGACTGATCCACTCGCCAATAGACATTGAGTATCGATCTGTCCGAATTTCTTGCCTTGTTTTGTCAATTTCTTCTTGTAAAGGCATGGCTTAAGAAGTCCTAAGTATTATTTTGTATAGCTATTCTTGCAGAACAGCAGTATTAAAATATAATATCACTAAAATAGTTGATATTTTTAGTAAGTTCAATACTTCCGCACTCTCACAAAGTTCTCAACCTAAAACTGAGCGCGAATTGTAAACGAATAATCGCCCCCAGGTTCCAATTGATAATCCCATTTTTCCAGAAAACGATTTAACGGTTCCTGAATTAAAGCGCGACCTTGAGAAGGCTCAATTACCAAAGTCTTCTCCTCTCGAAATCGCCATTGAAACTGCCACTCAAAAGCACCAGCGCTCACCTCGCCTTCAATAGTGCCTTGTTGCCAAGACTGGCGAGTGACGCGGACATAAGCAGTCGTTTTAGGTAATCTAGAACTCACCCTATTGTTTCTGCAACCGTGCGACTATTATAAAGACTCATCGCTTTTTCTACCCCCTGCTTTTGACTCAGTTCTACTGCTTCTACTACCAGTTTAAGCACCTTATCCATTAACTGGCTCTCCTCTAGAGAAAATTTGCCTAAAACATGAGAAATAGTTTCTTTATCATTGCTAGAGGATTGGGGTTTACCAATGCCAATTCGCAAGCGTGGGAATTTGTCAGTACCGAGATGTGCGATCGCAGACTTCATACCATTATGACCCCCCGCAGAACCAGATAGCCGCAGCCGCAACCTTCCCACAGGCAAATCCATATCATCGTAAACCGCAAGCACCGACTCTGGCGGTAGCTTGTACCAATCTATCGCCGCACGAATTGCCTGACCAGACAAATTCATGTAAGTCAGTGGTTTCAGCAACCGAATTTTCTCCCTTTGCGGCCCCATACCCTCGCCAAACTCCGCCTGAAACTTGCGATTCTCCGAAAGCGATATTTGCCAAGAATTCGCCAAAGCATCAACGGCGGCAAAACCGATATTATGCCGGGTGCGGTTATATTTTGGTTCTGGATTCCCCAGGCCAACTATCAACTGGGGAATTACCAAAACCTTCGGCGGTGTAGCCTCGTTCATGATCTTGAGTGCTTAACTGCCAGTAATGTCATCTTTAGGGGTTGCGATCGCTTTTTCAGCTTCAGGCTTCGTAATAGCTACCGCCTCCTCTAGCTGCTGTGCTTCTCGCTTAAACTCGGATTCAAAATCTCGCGAAGCGTCCTGAAATCCGCGAAGGGCTTTTCCCATACTACGACCGATTTCTGGCAACTTCTTCGGGCCGAATATCAACAGGGCTACTACCAAAATTACGCCCATCTCCGGTAGACCAATGCCAAAAATATTCACTTTCTATCTCCTGCGATGTCGTTCTACGTCTTTAAACTGGGGGAAAGCAGAGGGGGGAGATGGGAAAGATAAGAGAGAGGAGGGAGATCGGGTAGCTAAATTTTCCCCATCTTCCCCATCCTCCTCATCTTCCCCATCCTCACTCATCTTAACTTCCTAGACTTGACCAATCGACATTTAGATTCTCAAGGATCAGTGAGGAGTTGTAGATTTGGAGAATAATTAGCAAAAAGACGAAAAACAGCCCCATAAACACTGACATCAGTAGGGTTGTGCCCCAACCAGGAGCCACCTTACCATACTCAGAATTTAGGGGTTTGAGTATATCTCCCAACAAAGTGCGTTGTGCCATAAGTCACCTGTGATGAATCTCTACAGAAATATTTAATGTTTTGTAATATTATAGGGGGATAGCACTCATAATTTTTTTTATCTTATGGAACCTGCAACAGTTCTTAGCATTTCTCTGGGCTTATGCCTTGTAGCTATAGCTGGCTTCTCAATCTACACTTCTTTTGGCCCACCTTCTAAAGAATTGAGAGATCCCTTTGAAGAACACGAAGATTAAAGCGCGATCGCATCGGCTCCAGAGCGACCCGGACTAAAAGCCATTTACTGTCTAGGCTATTTTGTCCAGACATGAGGTTTGGCTCCGGGCGCGATTTTAGCTGCACTTCGGCTAAGCTCAGCGATCGCCGCCAGTGTTAAAATCGAAAACTAGGAAAGAATATTGAATTTTTTGAGATTAAACATTTTTAGAGTTTTAGCGATCGCATAATGGGCAACACTTTCGGACATCTATTTCGGATTACAACTTTTGGCGAATCTCACGGCGGCGGTGTGGGGGTCGTAATTGACGGTTGCCCGCCCCGACTGGAAATTAGCGCCGCTGAGATTCAATTTGAACTCGATCGCCGTCGCCCCGGTCAGAGTAAAATTACCACGCCCCGGAAAGAAGCCGATACCTGCGAGATTTTATCTGGGGTATTTGAAGGCAAAACTTTAGGAACGCCGATCGCCATCTTAGTGCGGAACCAAGACACCCGCTCCCAAGATTATGATGAAATGGCGACAAAATACCGCCCATCCCATGCGGATGCGACCTATGACGCTAAATATGGTATCAGAAATTGGCAGGGCGGCGGACGGTCTTCAGCGAGAGAAACCATCGGGCGAGTAGCAGCAGGTGCGATCGCCAAAAAAATCCTCAAACAATTTGCAGGCGTAGAAATCATCGGCTACGTCAAACGCATTAAAGACATAGAAAGCTTAGTTGACCCCAATACCGTCACCCTAGAACAAGTAGAAAGCAATATCGTCCGCACTCCCGATACAGAATGTGCCGAACGGATGATAGAACTAATAGAAAAAGTACGCCATAATGGGGATTCAATCGGCGGCGTTGTCGAATGTGCCGCTAGGAACGTCCCCAAAGGTCTAGGGATGCCCGTATTCGATAAACTAGAAGCAGACCTAGCCAAAGCAGTCATGTCTTTGCCAGCCAGCAAAGGCTTTGAAATCGGCTCCGGTTTTGCAGGAACACTCCTGACAGGCAGCGAGCATAACGATGAATACTATACTGATAAACAGGGTGCCATCCGCACAGCAACTAATCGCTCCGGCGGAATTCAGGGTGGGATTAGCAACGGTGAAAATATTATATTGCGAGTAGCATTTAAACCAACTGCTACAATTCGTCAAGAACAGCGTACAGTCACCAGCAGCGGTGAAGAAACCTTGCTGGCGGCAAAAGGAAGACACGACCCTTGCGTTTTGCCAAGAGCCGTGCCTATGGTAGAAGCAATGGTTGCTTTAGTGTTGTGCGACCATCTCCTGCGCCATCATGGACAATGTGGAACCTTGAAGCCTGAAGTTTAAAATGGAAATCAGCCCTTCCTCAGTCGCGGCAAATCCCCTGGATTGCCCTCACCCGTCCGAACCAATTGAAAGGATAGACGATTTTGTTGTCCAGTTCTGGGGTGTCCGAGGTAGTATTCCCACCCCTGGAAAAGATACCGTCCGTTACGGTGGCAATACCTCTTGTCTAGAAATGCGAGTAGGAGGAAAACGCCTCATATTTGACGGTGGTACTGGCTTGCGAATGCTGGGAGAACAGTTGCAGCAAGAAATGCCAGTAGAAGCTTATATGTTTTTTACTCACTATCACTGGGATCATATCCAAGGATTTCCTCTATTTGCTCCAGCTTTTATTCCCGGCAATTGCTTTCACATTTACGGATCGATTCCCCCTGATAGCGAGTCGATGAAAAGGCATTTTATTGAACGAGTTTTGCACCCAAATTCGCCAGTGCCTTTACAGGGAATACAGGCTGATTTAAGATTCTACGAACTTAAGCGTCACGAGACAATGATGCTCGACGATATTGAAATTAGAACGGGTAGCCTCAACCACCCAAATACTGCAATGGGATATAGGATTACCTGGCGGGGGAAATCAGTTGTTTATTGTTCGGATACTGAACATTTCCCAGACCGTTTAGATGAAAATGTGTATGAGTTAGCCCTTGATGCTGATGTGCTAATTTATGATGCGATGTACACCGATGAAGAGTATCATAATCCTAAATCTCCCAAGGTGGGTTGGGGTCACTCAACTTGGCAGGAAGCAGTAAAAATGGCTCAGGCGGCGGGGGTAAAACGAGTGGTGATTTTTCATCACGATCCTGCTCACAGCGATGATGTTTTGGACAAAATAGGTGAGGAAGTCCAGCACGTTTTCCCGAAGGCTGTTATGGCTCGTGAAGGACTAATTTTGCCGATAGGTTTATAAAGTTTAATTGTTAATGGCTAATGGCTAATTGCAGTGGGTAATTAGCCATTAGTTATTAGTAAAAAATATCTAATTTTTACTCTATTCCAAATTATAGCAACCGCTAAGGCGGTTAGGACGTTATGATTTCCTGCCACCATAGATTCTATTCCCTTCTTCCCTAGCCCCTAGCTATATTCTATGAAAGCCTACGAATTTCGAGCAAAAGTTACAGCAGAAGGGAAAATCGAATTCCCCGATAATATTTTAAAACACTTGCCAAATAACAAAGAAGTGAGGATTATAGTTTTAGTAAATGAATCGATAGATATAGAAGAAAATGAAATAGAGGAAAACGCTGCTTGGCATCGCCTTGCAGCCGAACAACTCTTAGCTGGATATAGTGAGGAAGATGCTATTTACGACAATATTTGAACTATGACAACTAAATCAATTTATTTAACAACTTTAAATCAATACAAAAGTATTGCCTTAATAACGTTTGCGACAATTATGACGGCTTCTAGCATAACTGCTTACAGCCTAGCGCCGCCGCCTGGATATACTGCTAAAGGCACTCTAATTGTTAACACTCCACCTGTAAAATTTTCTACTATTGGCGGTGCAATTCTCAAGCAAGGTGAGAAACTAACTACCGATGATTTGCTAGCGGATAATGTAGTCAAAGCAGTAGCAGATGCAGCCAAAATTGATCCGCAGCAAGTCCGCAAAAATGCTAGCGTCAAAGTTTCTGAACCGGAAAAACCCTTAGAGATTGCAGTTGAATATCGAGCCGGAGATCGCCAACAAACACTTACAACAGCAGATGTACTGATGAAGGCGATAGTTGAAAAAAGCCGCCTGATTAATTTAGATAAATGGCAACTAATTAATCAATCGATTAATCAGCGTTTAGAAGAAGTAACGAAAGAACTCAAACAAGCCGAACAAAACCTCGACCAATTTTATCAAGATGATGAACGAGAGCGATCGCGTCTCGAAGAACAAGTCAAACTTCAGGAAGGAATTTATGATAAAACCCAGAGTGCTTTAGCAGATGCAAAAGCAGCAGAGAAAGAAATAAGCAGTAGTTTAGCATTCTCTCAAGCTCCCCAAATTATCGCTTATCCAGGTTCTAATCCTATTGTTCTTATTATTTTGGGAAGTGGTTTATTTGTTGGTTTAGCAGTCAGTTTAGGTTTAATTCCGTTATTTGCTACTGGGAGACAGAAAGCGGTTTACAGAAAACAAGAGCAAGATCGCTTGCAAGCAACTTTATATCGGCTGATCCAAGAAGGTAGCGGAGAAATAACTCTTGTTCGTTTTGCGATGGAAACAAAGCTATCCGCTGAGGAAGCTCAGCAATATTTGAATCAACAAGCTGAAGCTTTCAATGCTACTTGTGAAGTTAAAAAAGAAGGCAGTATTTCATATCACTTTAAATACTGATTTCGGACTTATGCAAAACTATCCGTAACGCCGCCAACAGGTGCGGTAAAGTCACCACGCCTGTTGGCATTGTTACGCGATCGCTGTGTAAGTTCTATGATTATTAACTGACCTCAATTAGCTATTAGCTATTAGTTAAAAGTCAATTTTACATCTCTTTAACAATTACTAGAGTAAGAAGGATGGTAACTATAAATGCAATTACTAATCCAATTTCTCCAAACATTAAATTCAAGATTATTGCCCAAAAAATAAATTCTATTATTAACAGTAATAAGATGGTAAAAACTTTACTGACTATCTTTTTTAGATGTTCATAGCGATTTCTACTATTTTGTTTCTTAACTCTTTTAGCGTCAGCTTTTATTAGCGCATTTAGAGTCTTTCGATCGTAAGTTTTTCCTATACTAGAAGGAGTAAAATTTCCTCTAGAAAAGCTTGAATCTAAGATCAGGGGTTTCATGACTTGATGATAGCAAGCGGCATGAAAATATTTAGTAGAATGCGTGTTGTGAGTCTCATGTTTAACTGCTTCCGATTGTTTGAGAGTTTCAAAACAACCTAGACATACCACCCCACGAGGATATTCTGTATGGCAATGGGGACATTCTTCAGCGTCGGAACTTAATTGAGCACCGCATTCCATACATTGCAATAATTCAGGCATAACCTTTTCTCCGGTTTATAACATAAGGGTTCTAACCCCTCGTACCTTGTTAATACCCCTGAAGGGTAGTACCCCACATTTATAACTCTTTATCACAAAATTGTCATTAAAACTTGGGTTGTATAGAAATCTTGGTACTTCGATCGCAAATTTCTTAGGACTTACGCAGGTCGTCACAGAAACCGGGTTTTTGAGAGCATCTGTGGGTAAAAACGAAGTATTTTCGTCAAAAAACCCGGTTTCTTTGGTTGGCTGCGTAAGTCCTGTTTCTAATACCCTTATCGGTTGAGGTTGTGACGATGGGGTGCTATATAGCTAGGGACAGGGTTTTAAATACTAAAAGGCGATCGCTTTCCCTTTATCTGAAAGCGATCGCCTAAACGTAACCTGATTAAATCATCTGAAGAATGTCGCTCATAACAACCAACGGAATAGTCGAAGGAATCAACAACAAATTAAAGTTGTTAAAACGCTGTGGTTTTGGATTTAAAAACTTTCAAAACTTTCAAGTCAGAGCTTTACTTTTTTGGCATTCACCTAATATTTTAGCACAGTAAGTACGGAAGACCCATATTTTTTTGATTTACTAAAGTATTGGTAATTTGTTCAATGCCGCTCAAATTTTCATTTATAATAAAAGTTTGAGCGGCATCGTTGTTGTAAATTAGGCTTTGATAATCTTGTACGGAGGAGTCAACGAAAATGATTTCTTGGTTCATGATAAATGCCCTGACAATTTTGGACTGCTTTTAGATATCAATACTCGTAACTCGTCAAAGTCAACAATCTATGTTTCTTTTGATGTGGCGACAATAATGCACATGGATTTAGGAAGTTTTATGATATGAGTTAATTGCATTAAAATATTAGCTCTTAAGTAAAATGAAGTGTCTAATGGTAAATCAGCTTAAATAGTTAACAATTAACGCGATCGCCACCCCCTAACAGCCAAAACCCGTAGCGCCCACAATCCAAAATAAACAATAAACTATTCCCATACAGCCGAATCTGCTATAACTTGTCAATAGCAGTGCATAGGCGTAGCCAGCATTCGACTGAGCGCAGAGCCGAAGTCCGCAGGCATAGCCCCTAACGGTACAATTATTTCAGTCCATGCCAAAGCCTCAAAACCAGACTTGGGAATGCGTGCGAACCCTCACGGGGCACACACAAGGAATTAGGGCGATCGCCATCAGCCCCGACGGAAACACCCTAGCCAGCAGCAGTAACGACAAAACCGTTAAACTATGGGATCTGAAAACCGGGCAAGAGAGCACCCTTAACCCCGAACCAGACTTAGTTTTTTCCTTTTACCCCCTCGCCTTCAGCCCAGATAGCCAAACTCTCGCCAGTGGCAGCGACGAACTGATCGACTTATGGGATGTTGCCAGCAATCAAAAACTAGACATCAAAAGCGGTTTCTCCGTGCCAGTTTGTTCCATTACTTTAAGTCCCGACGGCGAGATCCTCGTTGCTGGCAGTTCTGATGGCACAATTGGACTCTGGGATTTAACCAACTGCAAACCCTTCACCACCCTCAACGCCCATTCCTACCCAGTTTGGTCTGTTGCCTTCAGTCCCGACGGCAAAACCCTAGCCAGTGGTAGCGGCGATGGCACTATTGGTCTGTGGGATGTAAGTACCAACAAACCCTTGGCTACCTTATTAGGTCATTCTTATCCAGTTTGGTCTGTTGCTTTCAGCCCCGACGGTACGCTTCTGGCTAGCAGTAGTGGCGATAAAACTATAAAAATTTGGCAGCTAAGTATGGGTAGAGATTTTGCTGCCCTGATCGGTCATTCAGATTCTGTTGAATCTCTAGCTTTTAGCCCTCAAGGTGATACTTTAGTTAGCGGGAGTATAGATGGAACTGTGATGCTATGGCAATTAAGTAAAGATTTAGAAGTAGGAGTAAAAATATCTCCGGATCGCACTCTCACAGACCATTCAAACTCAGTTCGCTCTGTAGCCTTTAGTCCTGATGGGAACACGATCGCTAGTGGCAGTAATGACGCTACAATTAAAATTTGGCAAAAACTCTAGAAGAAAAAAGAAGGAAGAGGATCGAATAAGAGATTATCAACTATGTCTATTAATACTGATTTAATGGTTCCAGTTACATCCCCAACCCAAAACTTATATGACTTCGCAATTATTGGCGGTGGAATTGTCGGACTTTCTACGGCAATGGCTTTAAGTCGCACTTACCCCGATCGCCGGATTTTAGTTTTAGAAAAAGAGTCCAACTGGGCACCTCATCAAACAGGACACAACAGCGGAGTAATTCACTCTGGAATTTACTACAAACCAGGGAGCCTAAAAGCAAAATTCAGCCGCGATGGTAATACATCTTTAGTAGAATTCTGTCAAGAGCATGGGATTGATTACGAAATTTGTGGGAAAATAATTGTCGCTACAGAACCGCAAGAACTACCATTATTAGAAAACCTCTATCAACGCGGTTTAGAAAATGGATTAAAGGTTGAAAAAATCTCTAACGAACAAGTAAAGGAAATTGAACCCCACGTAAGTTGTTTAGCCGCCATTCGCGTTCCAAGTACAGGAATTATCAACTACAAGCAAGTTTCCCAAAAATATGCTGAGTTAGTTGAATCAAGAGGAGGCGAACTGCATCTCAATACCAAAGTTGAGAAGATTATTACTAGCAACAACACTCACATCCTCGAAACTAATCAAGGTGCTTTCCAGACAAAATTTATAGTAAATTGTGCGGGACTTCAAAGCGATCGCGTTGCCAAACTCGGTCAAGTTAATCCCCAAATTCAGATTGTACCTTTTCGGGGAGAATACTACGAACTAATACCAGAGAAACGTTATCTTGTCAAGCACTTAATTTATCCAGTTCCTAATCCTAATTTTCCCTTTTTAGGAGTTCATTTTACCCGGATGATTGACGGGACTATTCACGCCGGCCCGAATGCTGTGCTGAGTTTGAAACGAGAAGGCTACCGAAAAACTGATATTGACTGGCGCGATGCAGCGGAGGTTTTTACTTATCCTGGCTTCTGGAAATTGGCAGCAAAATATGCAGGAGTTGGGATTGAAGAGGTAATTCGCTCTTTTAGCAAAGCTGCTTTTGTCAGGAGTTTACAAAGGTTAATTCCTGAAGTACAAGCTCAAGATTTAGTCCCCACCCATGCAGGTGTCCGCGCTCAAGCTTTAACAAATGATGGTAAATTAGTGGATGATTTTTTATTAGTTAAAGGACAAAATGCGATTCATGTTTGTAATGCACCTTCGCCGGCTGCTACTGCTTCCCTAGCAATTGGAGAAGCGATAGCTGCTCAAATTACTGAACA
>NZ_CACA01000106.1:0-23185 GCF_000180455.1 Kamptonema sp. PCC 6506 | reverse complement strand
GCTTTTGCAAAGCTTCGTAACTTTCTAGCAATTCCTTTGACTGTGCAACAGAATTTTCTGGGGACTCAGCCGTTCCACTCTCGTGACTTTGGCCCTCAGTTGTTTCATCTTTCAATTTTGAAACCTGTTTCGGAGATCCCGAACCATGTTGCAAGGAAAAAGTTAACTCTGCTCCATTGCTAGACTTGAGCAACTCGCTTCGAGCTATGCGCTCGAATAGCTCAGATTTTGATATGCCCAGCTTTTCTGCGATCACAGTCAAGCGATTAGCCCCTGTCGGTGTCAGCGAGACTCCGACCTTGACTTTGCTCTCTAAATATGTACTAACAACATTTCGTTTGTTTTTTGGCATTGGCCTTTTCCTTTGCCAATCTACACAAATTAGTGTAGTGGCTTAAATGTGTCCTCTAAATCTTATTATTTATTAAATTCTGTATTTGAGAGCATTTTTAATTCGATCTCGTAATATTGAGTTTAACTTTACAGTTCGCCCTTGCTGCATAACTGCAACAGGAAAACATCACCTATTTCTGCTAAAGAAACGGCTTCTGAAAGTAGAGAAGCGAGCGTAAGTCACTCTATAAACCCGCTTAGTGCAGCGCACCTTGGCGTTCTCATCAAATGTGGTAAATTTCTCTACCAAATTTTTTGTTTTTCAGCTTATGCCTACAAGCAATCTGAGAAATTTTTTAGTCTTTGAATGAGAAATAGGGAAAAGTTTTTAGCAAAAGATTTTGAAATTTCGTTTGCTTTTACCCTTTCACGTTCTTTTTATACAATGCACTGAAGGCTGATGATATTAAGAATTATCACAATAAATTAAGTTCCGAATTGATTGGCTAAAGTCCTTACCAATAAAGGATTTGAATATACTAATGCTACCAAGATTTGTTACAAACAATAATAATTCTACTTGTTTTAGAGGTTTTCGTATTTCTTTATAATTAGCATAAAACCTATGGCAGGTAATAATTTTGTCGATTCTATTGTTCTCAGACAAAAGTTCCTACTATAAATATTTGTATAGATATGTCAAAATTACCTCAATGAAACTATCTCAAGTTGGTGCAAGAATGTCACGATGCCTGCGGCTGGCTGCGCCCGCAAATGTTAGGAGTATGTAAAGAATTGTTGCAAAATTAAGGGTGTGGACTGGCGATCGTTGAGCTACTAATGCTGAGTTTGAGAGCTTAGGCGTACAGTAGGAAGAGAACCTACGTAATTACTGGGATTTATTTGTAGTTACTATCCCACAAAAATTTGCGGAAAATAAACTGTAAAAAAGAAATAGATCGATACTCTCTCTTTGCAAATTGGTCAGCAGCCTCACAAGATCATAAAGCGGACGGATAATTAGTGCCTATTTTTGAAAGTAAATTTTATAACTCCCCTAGCGATAGCGAGTCGCTCTACAAGTCACCTAGTTTATGGCACGATGAAAAAAGAACCTAAATATTAAACTTGAACAAAAGTAAACTTTGGAAAAGTTTAAATAAGTTCTATGAAGCAAACTGATTAAATCAGGACGCTCTCGCTATAGCATTGAAAGTTGCGACGCAAGTTGCTTAGGATTGCAGGGGGCTAACCATCGTGATGGAGCTGGAATGTTTACCTTATGGTGCAGGTCATGCAGAGGATGGCCTCTGTTTGCTGGTGCGAATGGGGCAGCACCGGATTTTACTAGACTGCGGCCTAAAGGACATTTCACCGCTAATATCTTCAGAAAAATCCCTGCCAGCGGACTTAGTTTTTTGTACCCATGCCCACCCAGACCATGCTAGAGGTTTGCTAGCACTCCACCAGTCTTTCCCGCAATTGCCGATTTACGCCAGCGAGGTGACAACCCAACTCCTAGCCTTGAATTGGCCAGAGTTGGCAGCTAGCGAGCACCCACGGTTTTGTCAGGCCTTGCCTTGGCACTCTCCAGTTGAACTCCGCAGAGGTCTAGGGGTGCAGTTGTTCCCCTCCGGGCACCTACCAGGAGCAGCGGCAATATTGCTGACCTATGCGGCTCCGCACCGCACCTACTCCCTGGTTTACACGGGAGATTTTTTTCTATCTAATTCTCGCTTAGTTGAAGGATTGCCCTTGGGAGACCTCCGAGGACTCAAGCCAGACGTACTGATTCTCGAAGGTAGTTATGGCACGGCGCGTCATCCCCACCGCCGCCAATTGGAAAATCAGCTAGCAGAGCGCATCCACCGCGCGATCGCAGATGGTTACTCGGTACTTCTACCTACATCAACTCTCGGACTTGGGCAAGAATTGCTGATGCTACTACGGAGTCATCACTACTTCACTGGCAGAGACTTAGATATCTGGGTTGATGGGGCCGTTGCCCAAGGTTGCGACGCTTACCTGGAACTTTTACCCCATTTTCCTACAGCCGTTCAGAATTTTGCCCAACATCAACCCCTATTTTGGGACGAACGGGTGCGTCCTCGCCTACGCCGCTTGTCTCCAGAACAGCGCGGTATTCTCGGTAAAGCACCCTGCATTATCATCACTGACGAAACAGCGGATTTAAGTCTCTACGTTACTAAGCAAAATGGCCCTTGGATATTGCTGCTACCTCAAAAGCCGGGATACCCGCCGAAAGGGTGGCCGGAAACCTTACAGGGGTCGGGACTTCGTAGTGTAGAAAGCTATCTACTCGCGGAGCATTCTGATGGCCCCGGCACTACGCAGCTTATTCACAATTTGCGCCCTCAGCATATAATTTTCGTTCACGGCTCCCCAACTTATTTAGCTGATTTGGCGAACTTGGATGAGTTGCGGAACCGTTACCAGTTGCATACTCCAGCGGCGGGTACGTTGGTAGAGTTGCCGATTGGCGAGACATTTTTGCAACCTGCGATGCCAGAAACTCACTATGAAGGGGAGTTGGCGGAGATGGGGACGGAGGTAGCAATTAGTTTACCGAATACTATTGCCTCCGATCCGCGCTGGTCAAATTTTGCGGATACGGGTTTGGTAGAGGCCCGTTGGCAGGGTGAGGAGTTAGTATTGCGCGGGCTCTCGCAGCGGGAATTGATTAGTATTGGTAGCGATCGCCCTTTGCCGGTAGAGTTAGAATGTTGCGGCAATTGTCAGCACTTCCGAGGACAGCGTTGTTGGAGTCCTCTATCGCCTTTGTTTGGCTTTAAGGTTACGCCTGATGGGTTTTGTCCCGTTTTTGAATCGATTCATACTTCCGATCCGTCTAGTGATGAGCAATCGCTTTAAGAGGATTAGTATAAGCTTGCCATCTGTTGTATGACAGACCACGCAGGGAGTCATAAGTAGAAGGAAGAAGGAAGAAGGAAGAAGGAAGAAGGAAAAAGGAAGAATGTTTATACACTCAGCTTTTTAGCCATCCCGATCTTATGTTTAATTAGGTGGATTTACTGATCATGTCCGGTTAAATACTTGCCATTTTAAATACTTGTCATTGCGAGCCAAGCGCAGCGCTTGGCTCGCAATGACAGATCGTAAGTAATTTGCCGGACAGGATATCAAAGTGCAACTGCGAAATTAAAAAGTTTTGAAACATTGTTTTAGCTGTTGGGCGAGGACTTGAACGTGGGGCGATCTGAGCATGGTTAAGTGATTTCCAGGTACTTTAATAACTTCTACTTTGTCGTTAGTTAGTTCGCTCCATCCAAGGGTAAAATCCCGATCGTCTGTACTTGTTTGTGCAGTCGATCGCACGAGAGTAATCTTATTATAGTAAGTTTCCGGGGCGTAAGCCAGAGTTGCTTTGCTGTTAGCTTTAAACACAGCAAATATCGGTTTAATAACTTTATTTAGTTTAACAATTCTAGAGGCGAAACTTTCATCGAAAAAGTTATCAGAAGCAGCCAGCAGACGAAAATAATCTAATAGAAAAGGCCAAACCGATCGCAGCGCTATTGTGAATAGAAACTTACAGCCATCCCAAAAGGAAATTTGATTTGAGGGAATTGGTGCTAAAGTGTCGAGTACCGCCAGCAAAGCCACGCGATCGCCCGATTTTTGCAACTGTTGAGCCATCTCAAAAGCAACTAAACCTCCAAATGACCAACCTCCTAAAAAATACGGCCCTTGCGGCTGCACTTCACGCAGTGCGGCGATATAAAAAGCCGCCATATCTTCAATGCTAGTTAAGGGAGAACATTCTCCGTCAATGCCTTGCGGTTGCAGCGCATAAAACGGTTGGTCTGTTCCTAACTCTGCTGCTAATTTATAATAAGGGAAAACTACACCGAAGATAGGATGGACGCAAAAGAATGGCGGATTTGAACCTTGAGAATTAATGGCAACTAAAGGCGAATTTGGTAAAGAATTTTTGCCTGCATTTAGGCAATTTGCTAAAGTTTCAATAGTGGAATTTATGAATAATGAAGATAGCGGTAAATCCTGCTGAAATTGCTTGTTAATCCGATCGATCAGGCGAACAGCCAGCAGCGAATCTCCTCCTAAATCGAAGAAGTTATCGCTAATGCCAACTCGATCGAGATTGAGAATTGAAACCCAGATTTGGGCAAGGGTTGATTCGGTTGGCGTGCGGGGATCTACAAAAGCGGAATCGCCCGATACGGCTGTTAGGTTTTCGGGCGAAGATAGGCGGCGGCGGTCGATTTTGCCGTTAGGAGTTAGCGGCAAATAATCGATAATTTCAAAAGCATTCGGCATCATGTATGGCGGCAGCTTTGATTTTAAGAAATTCCGCACTTCGAGAGGGTTTGGTTTCGGATTGTTGGGAACAATATAAGCAATTAGGCGCTGATTTCCCGATGAATCGTTGCAGGCGATCGCGGCGGTTTCTTGCACTCCCGGATGCTGTCTCAATACTGCTTCAATTTCGCCCAATTCGATGCGAAAACCCCGCACTTTTACCTGTTCGTCAATGCGGCATAAGAATTCGATGTTGCCGTCGGGAAGGTAGCGAGCTAAATCACCAGTTTTATAAATTTGCGCTCCTTCTTTATCGCTAAAAGGATTAGGAATAAAGCGCTGTCGTGTTAAGTGCGATCGGTTGAGATATCCTCTAGCCACTCCCAAGCCGCTGACGTGGAGTTCGCCCGGAATGCCGATGGGTACTGGCTGCAAATTTTGGTCTAAAATATAGATTTGAGTATGAAGAATTGGGCGACCAATCGACACTTTTTGATGTTCGTTAAGTTCGGCAATACTTGACCAGACAGTAGCTTCGGTAGGGCCGTAAGCATTAAAAAACTGGCGGTTTTTAGCCCAGAGTGTAACAAGATACTGCGAACAAGATTCGCCTGCAACGATCAGAGTTTGGAGTGCGGGAAGTTCTGCTTTTGGCAATAGTTTTAAAACAGCGGGTGGAAGGGTGACGTGGCTAATAGCATTGTCGTCCAAAAATTGGATTAAAGGCTTTCCGGGTAATAGAGCTTCTTTGGTTGCTAAGTAAAGCCTTGATCCCGATCTCAGTGCCATAACTATTTCAAAGATTGAGGCATCAAAACTGAGAGATGCAAATTGCAAAACGCGGTGATTGGGCTGCAATTTAAAAGTTTCTATTTGAGCATCAGCTAAATTTGACAGTCCTTTATGTTCGATTAAAACGCCTTTTGGTTTTCCTGTTGAACCTGAAGTATAGATAACGTAAGCGAGGTTTTTAGGAGTTACATTGCTAATTGGATTTTGTTGGCTTTCTCGCGCGATCGCATCCCGATCTCGATCGAGGCAAACTACAGTTAGATTGGGGATTTGGCAATCTGGTTGCGCTTTGGCGGTAAAGCGGGTTAAGTGCTGTTGAGTAGTTAGCAAGATGGATATGCCAGCATCCTCTAACATGAAGTTAAGCCGTTCTTGGGGATAATTTGGATCTAAAGGTAGATAGGCTCCGCCTGCTTTGAGAATGCCTAACAATCCTGCGATCGCATCTAGAGAGCGAGCGATACAAATGCCTACTAAAACTTCCGGCTTAACTCCCCTTTGCTGTAAATAATGCGCGATTTTGTTGGCTTTTTTATTAAGTTCGCGGTAGGTTAAATATTGGTTTTCAAAGACTGCCGCGATCGCGTCTGGCGATCGCTCTACTTGGATCTCAAATAACTGATGGAAACACAGTTTAATTTTACTCGATTTTCGCTCTTCCTCTTGACAAATAGAGGTAATATTGGGTTCTATTTTAGATAGATTATTAAATTCTACAAGTATTTGGTTTCGCTCGGCTGGCGTGAGAATTTGCAAGTCAGAAAGCCGCTGTTTGGGATTGGCAACAATGCTTTCTAATAGCGTTTGAAAATGATTTAGCATTCGGGCGATCGTCGCGCTGTCAAATAAATCCGTACTGTAGGTTATTTGCCCTTTAATACCTGCCAAATCCTCCCACAAATTAAACTCTAAATCGAGCTTAGCAGTACCCGCATCAAAGTCAATCGAGCTCCAAGTTAGTTCCGGCAATTCTAGCGCTGCTGTGGGCGTATTTTGCAGGCTAAAACTAATTTGAAATAAAGGATTGCGGCTCAAATCGCGATCTGGGTGTAGTGCTTCTACTAGCTTCTCAAAAGGCAAATCCTGGTGCGCCCAAGCTGCTACTGTCACCTCTTTAGTCCAACTCAAAAGTTCCTGAAAAGTGGGGTTTCCCAACAAATCGACACGCAAAACTAAAGTATTGACAAAAAATCCAATTAGCCCTTCTAATTCCGTGCGGTTGCGGTTGGCGATCGGCGTTCCTATTGCAATATTTTCTTGCCCGGTGTAGTGGTAAAGTAGGGTTTGAAAGGCTGCCAGTAAAGTTACAAATAAAGTCGCGTTTTCTTGCTTGCTTAATGAGTTTAGCTGCTCGCTCAAAAGCGACGACAGCGTTAGAAATTGTCGAGCGCCGCAGTAGGTGGGAACGGGCGGCCTGGGGTGCGCGATCGGCAAATTTAGGAGGTCAATTTCTTTTAAATGTTGCCGCCAATAAGTTAGCTGAGTTTCTAATACTTCACCCTGCAACCATTGGTGCTGCCATTCTGCAAAGTCGGCGTATTGAAGGGGGAGTTCAGGCAGCGAATACAGCTCGTTTTTTGCAAAATTTTTGTACAGCGATGTTAGTTCCCGAATTAACACCGCGATCGACCAACCATCAGCAATAATGTGATGGAAATTCAGCAAGAGTACATATTCTGCTGTCCCCAATTGCAACAGCTTTACTCTTAACAGCGGGCCTTTTTCTAAATCGAATGGTAGCTGCGATTCTGCAATTGCCCGTTGCTTTACGGTAGTTTCTTGCTGAGTTAGCGGTAAATTTTGTAAGTCAATTTTGGGAAGAGATACCGTTAATTCTGAGGCAATAATTTGCGACAATTGCCCTTCTACCATTGCAAAAGTTGTGCGTAAAATTTCGTGGCGGCGGACAATTTTGTTGAATGCTTGTTCTAAGGCGATTAAGTTGAGGAAACCTGTTAAGCGGAGTGCGGTTGAGACATTGTAGAAAGGATTGCCAGGAGCTAATTGATTGAGGAACCAAAGCCGCTGCTGGGCAAAAGATGCGGGGAAGACTAATACTTCTGTTTCTTCGGGAAGATTAAGCTTTTCTTTACCAGCCGGGAGGGAATTGTCGGAAAGATAGTTAGTCATATCAAATTATCAGGCAAGCCTCAAAGGAAAGCGTGTACAAAGTAGCTTCTAAATATTACATAGAGAAAATTTCATCTCTTTCATTAAAATCTTTACCAAGGCAATACTAGACTATAACTCGTTTCGATATGCTGCTTCATGCCGAGGTCGGTAACATTCACAAGATGTGTAAAAAACACATCAACATCATCTATCGCTTTAGCCGTAAGCCGAACTTTTCCGGTTGCTGTTTGAGTCCAAGAAAGCGCGGGAATAGCAAAACCATGTGCAAAACTGTGCCGCACTCTTAAAATCTCATTGAGCTTCTGCCGAACGGCTAATCCGCTCAAGCTTCTTGCAGACCAAATCCAATCGCCAATAGGATCGTAACCAGTGTTTTGAATCAGAAGGTTTCGCGTGTTCTCCGCGTTTGGTGTATTAAATCTTTCAAGTGCGCGTTCCGCCGCATCTCTAGCAATAGAATGTACGGCATGAAATTTGGGATCTAAAGGATTTGCAGTTGCAGCGAAAAAATTGCGAACGAGTTCGTTTATGTAAGCATCCCATACAGCAACAAATGCAGCTAGAGCGGAGTGATAGTAGACTTGAGTTTGACTGCGCGATATTGGTTGCAAGCGGGGATCTGTAGCTGTTTCGCGAAGTGTTCTAGCCGTGTTGGACGCTGTTTTGTACTTCAATGCTGCTGGTGACGGCACGGCGATTTCCTAAAGACAATTCACGAACTGTTCGAGTGCATACCGGTATTTTTCCAGTGGGCCTGGATTCAATTGCACGCGCTCACCTGCGATGTTCTTTGGACCCGGTTTTAACTTATGTAAGGGTGTACCAGTTGTAGCAGCGACAACACAGGCACTGTGATAATCGGGGATTTCAATAAAGGTGTTACTTGGGGATTCTTTGGGGTTTGCAAAAATATGACGATGATTCCTGTATATATCATCCATCGTCTGCTTAATAGTTTTATTTACAGCTTTAAATGCCTTGCTCGCTTTTCCTTCGTACAAAGTCATCCGGTTGCTCACAAATGTATGTAACTTTGGTACAGGTACACCATCTTCCTTGGCACGTTTTCCAAAGCTGATTCGTGCGTATGGTGCTGTATGTTGATCGGTGATACTATAGAGGAGTGCAACGACATTCTCTATGGCACGACGGGAACTGTCATCGGCTGTAAATGGCACAACAACGCCATCTGCCGCAACTAAAGCAAGCTGTGTATAGATCGCAAAACTAGGGTTACAGTCAATGACGAAGAGAGTGTCTCGATCCCCACTTTGTTTGCGAAGAGCAACTGTCAAATCCTGTACCCAAGTTAGCACCTGTTTCCAAGCATCAATTGGGATCGAAAGTTGGGATGTCTGTCGGATTGCTTCAGAGATTATTTCGAGGAGATTGTCCCCACATACTAGCCTCAAATTTTCTGGTATGTTCGGATTGAATTGTTTAGGTTCACACAGGTAGGGTGATACGTCTTCAATCATTTTAAAAGGGGAGTTCAGGCGTGCTTCAAGGTATCCCGCTACCGTCGCACGCGGAGTCTTAGTGTTTAAAGAACGTATTGCCTCTGGGCTAGTGAGATACCCACCAAATAGAGTTTCTGAAACATTCGCTTGCGGACATAGATCAATTACGTAGACATCAGAATCAGGGTGACGGTGAGCATATTCAGAAGCAGCGACAAAGCAAAGGAAGCTCTTGCCGACACCACCTTTATTGTTCCAGAAAGCGTATGAACTCATTGGGTGTATTTTTTTTAAAGGACAATAGAGTTTTCATCCTCTGTCTTTGCTTTCTTGGTTGAGGGAGGATAATTTGAGCCTGCGGCTCTCGCGAGAGACGGGAACTAAGGCTGGTACTTTAATTTTAGCACTGCTGTCCTTTAAACTATCAACAATTTTAGACAATTCTGCAATTGTCGGCGCTTCAAATACGCAGCGCAAAGGCAACTCGACCCCGCAAGCATCCCGCACTCTAGAAACAAGCTGAGTTGCTAACAGCGAATGGCCGCCTAATTCAAAGAAGTTGTCGCGAATACCCGCTCGTTTTATTCCCAAAATTTCTAGCCAAATTCTCACTAAAACTTCCTCAGTTGGAGTTTGCGGTGCGGCATAACTTCCAGCCCATTCTAACTTAACAGGTTCCGGTGTAGGTAAGGCACGCCGATCGACCTTTCCATTCGGTGTCAACGGCAGCGATTCCAGCACGGCAAAAGCTGCTGGAATCATATATTCCGGCAGCTTTTCTGCTAAGTAAGCTTGCAGTTGGGGCACTAATTTACGGGCGGCTTTAGCTTGCAGGGGGTTGTTAGCATAAGAGTGCCAAGGGCGCGGGCGATCGCCTGTTTCTTCTACCGTAAAATCTCTCTCTTCTCCCCCTACAAATACTACATCATAGCAGCCTTTATTGCTAGGATTAGACCAATTAATATTAACTGTATATGGTACATCCAAAGCATACCATGTTTCCGGTTCTATTCCTAAATTAGGAAGTTCTTGTAAAGCTTTTTGCAACTGAATTGCTGTTTTAAATTTATCCGAATTAAACAGCCACTCTGCCGCCTGAACCGCTGCTGCAACTCGCGCATTTGGCACATTGGCAATCTTTAAAATATCCGGTTTATTTTCAACTAAAATCTGGCGCACTTTTGCCGCCGTCAAATCTTTATTTTGAGAAGACCAGTTCATCCATATCTCTTTTTCCTCTCCCCTTCCCCCCTTACCAAGGGGGGGACTGAGGGGGGGTTTGCGGAATCTATTTCACCTGCCAGATGAAGAATCACATTATAACGAAACTGAGTTAACTCATTGTGAAATGTACCGCGCAGCAGTTGAATTTCTACGTCGCTGATTTGCGGAAATTGGTGCTTTAATGCCCTAAAAAAATCTGGGTCAATGACTAATTCTGTTTCTTGGAAAATCTGCATTTGTACCCGCTGCTGCAACTGTTCGATAGTTGCAGAAGGGGGCGATCGATACAATTCCACAGCCGCATGAAAAGCTGCCAATAAAGGCAAGTTTCGCACGTCGCCGATGAAAATGCTACCGCCAGGAGCCACTGCTTTTACAGCACCTTCTAATACCTGTAAAAGATAGTCAAGGCTGGGAAAATACTGCACTACAGAATTGAGAACTACCATATCAAATGTTGCTGCTTCTATGCCATCAAAATCGGTCGCCATTTTTGGCAACAGCGTTACATTCGCCAAGTCGCGATCGCGCAAATGCTGCTGAATGTAATCAATCGACTGCGGCGAAAAGTCCGTACCCCAATACTGGGTGCAGTGCGGGGCAATTTGGAACAGCAGCAAGCCGGTACCGCAGCCAATTTCTAATACTCGATCTGGCTGTAATTTCAAAATTTGGGCGGCTTGATTATTTGCCCACTCGCGTATTTGTTCAGGCGCGATCGCCTCCCCGGTATAACTGCTATTCCAGCCTGTAATATTGAACGTTGGATCTGTGCCGCTAGCAGGTTGTTTATAAGTTTCACCATACAGCATTTGCCACTGCAAAACTTGCTCCGCCTGCAATTGCTGAATATCCGTTTCTTCGGCAAGATTGCATTCAGGATTCAGGGCAACATAAGCAACTAAACGTTTTTCTCCCTCCCCATCTTGGGAAGCCATGACTACAGTTTGCTGCACCGCTGGATGCTGAGCTAAGACTGATTCAATTTCTCCTAATTCGATGCGGAAACCCCGAATTTGTACTTGTTCGTCGAGGCGACCTAAAAACTCCAGATTGCCATCATTTCGGTAGCGAACTAAGTCACCTGTTTTGTATAGTTGGGAATGTTCTCTTGGCTGTTTTAACTCAGACTGGATAGTAAAAGGATTGGGAATAAATTTTTCTTGAGTTAATTCTGGTCGGTTGAGATAGCCCCTAGCAACTCCGCAGCCGCCGAGGTACAATTCGCCAGCAACACCAACGGGTACGGGCTGCAAATACTTGTCCAATACATACACTTGAACGTTAGCGATCGCGCGTCCGATATCGGGTGCTGTATCCGCTTGCTCCCTAACAGGAATTGTGCCGGATGTTGCCACAACAGTAGTCTCAGTTGGGCCGTAATTATTCACTACTTTAAAAGGATGCCTCGCTGAAGGATACTGGCGGAGTTTGTCGCCTCCTGTTAGCAAAATTCGCAAAGCAGAATCAGCAGGCCAATCTAATAGCAAAACTTGTTCGGCTAAAGGTGTTGGCAAAAAGCTAACACTGATTTCATTTGATAGCAGCCATTCCTGCAACCGATCCGGCGATCGCCTAATGTCATCATCAGCAAAATAAATACTAGCCCCCGCAGCCAAATAAGGCCAGATTTCCCACCCGAAAGCATCGAAAGCAATCCCGGCAACCTGGGAGGCGCGATCGCACGCCGAAATTGCAAACTCTTGCTGATGCCAAAAAATCAGATTTAACAAGCTACAATGCTCGATTTGCACTCCTTTCGGCTTGCCAGTGGAACCGGATGTATAGATGACGCAAGCCAGATTTTCTGCTGCAACTGGGGCGATCGCACAATCGGGATTTTCTCGATCGCTACTCTCCCCACTCTTATCCAAATCAACCACAATCGGATTGTAAGTTTCTCCGCTTTCACTACGACTTTCGCTATTAGCTTGGAGTTTAAACCCCTGGTGGGTAAGCACTACGGGGACACGAGCATCTTCTAACATCAAGTTCAAGCGATCGCGCGGATAAGTCGGATCTAAAGGCAAGTAAGCTCCTCCCGCTTTCAGAATGCCCAGCATCCCGACGATCGCATCAGGCGATCGCTCTACGCAAATCCCCACCAAAACTTCCGCACCCACCCCGATTTTTTGCAAATAATGCGCTAATTTGTTGCTGCGAATATTTAGCTCTCGATAGGAAATCTTTTCCTCTCCAAATACCAAAGCTATAGCATCGGGAGTTTGCTCTGCTTGAATTTCAAATAACTGGTGAAGGCATAAACCTTTTGGATAATTAATTTGATTTTTATTCCATTTAACTAACAGTAACTCTCGCTCAGCGTCGGTCAAAATCTCTAAATTTGCAATCTGTGCATCGGGATTAGCAACAATACTTGACAACACCATTTCAAAATGCCCTAGCATCCGCACAATAGTAGCTTCATCAAACAAATCCGCGCTGTAAATTACAAAACCGCTAATGCCATCGGCACAATCAACCCACAGCTTATTATCGGGCGATCGCTCCCACAAATGAAACTCCAAATCGAACCTAGCCGTCCCTGCATCCAACTGCTGCGGCCTCAAAGTCAATCCTGGCAATTCTAATTTGTCCGCAGGCGCATTTTGCAGCGCAAATACCACCTGAAATAAGGGATTTTGGTTCAAAGCGCGATCGGGATGCAGTTCCTCAACCAGCTTTTCAAATGGTACATCTTGGTGCGCGTAAGCTCCCAATGCCACTTCTTTTACCCTGTTTAAAAGCTCCCGAAAAGTTGGGTTTCCCGACAGATCGGTTCGCAGCACCAAACTGTTGACAAAGAATCCAATTAAGGATTCAATTTCACTGCGGTTACGGTTAGCGATCGGAGTTCCAACTGCAATATCAGGCTGCTGCGAATAGCGGAAAAGTAGCGTTTGAAAAGCCGCCAGCAACGTCATAAATAACGTCACTCCTTCGCGCTGGCTGAAAGCTTCTAAAGCCTCGCTTAATTGTTTTGGTAGTTGCAAAAATAGCCGTTTTCCCCGGTAACTTTGCACCGCAGGCCGGGGTCGATCGGTCTGCAAATTCAACATAGAAATACCCTCTAACTGCCGCCGCCAATAAGTTAATTGAGTTTCTAAAACATCACCTTGCAGCCGATCGCGCTGCCACCCTGCAAAATCAGCATACTGAATAGATAATTCCCGTAAAGGCGAAGATTTTTTACTAGCAAAAGCCGGATAAAGCGCCCCCAATTCCTGAACCAGCACCCCGATCGACCACCCATCAGATACAATGTGGTGCATATTCAGTATCAGCAAATATTCAGTTGCATCTAACTGCAATAAAGTTACTCGCAGCAGCGGGCAGACTGATAAATTAAAAGGTCGCTGCGCCTCCTCAGTTATCAACCGTTGGGCCTCAATTTCTCGTTTGGCTGACGGCAAATTTCGCAAATCCAAAAGAGCGATCGGCACATTAACAGCCGCAGCTATCTTTTGAACTGGCTGCCCATTTACCACCGCAAAAGTCGTCCGTAAAGCTTCATGTCTGCACACAATTTCATCAAAACTTTGTTGCAGCGCCCCAAAATCAACCGCGCCCGTCATCCGCACCGCAGCCGGAACATTATAAAATGGATTATTCGGTACTAATTTATCCATAAACCACAGCCTCTGCTGTGCAAAAGAAAGCGGTATAATTCCTTCCCGCGAAACAGGTACTAGGTTGGTAGTAGTAGAATTAGCAGCTTTTAAAAGTGAAATAATTTCCGACTTTTTGTTCAATATTTCCGCCCGCATTTCCGCAGTCATAACTCCTTCAGGAGCATTGCAGCGCAGGGTTTCGCCCTCGATAAAAATATTAATATCCAGACTGCGAAGGCGCGATAGGAACTCAACCAACCCCTCCTTAACGGAATCTCCAACTTGTGGCGGTAAACTCGACATTTTCGGTTCTGGCATTTTGAGTTATCCTGCGATCGCATTGACCAATTAATAAAATAAATTTTCCAACCAGATAAATAATATTAAATTCGGTTAAATTAAGGCGCTACAGCTAAGGACAAGGCAGCGCCATGTCCATACAAATATAATGGGTAATTAACTAGACTTGATATCAAAGTTTATCTCACTCGTAGCCAATTTTGGTCTAACTTAAGTATGATCCTGTTGGACAAACCAACCAAAATTAGAGCGCAAGGTTTTAGCTTATGCCGTTCATGCCACTCAATTTTCTGCTTGTATGGCTGATGGGACTGCTGTCCTTCGGAATACTTGGTGGAGGTATCTACATTCTTTACGAATGGTACATCGGCGAACTTGTAGCCACGTCATACTTAGTTAGCGGAATCTTAATGGTTCTTTGGTCTTTTGGCGGTCGTTTTATTAGCTTACCGCTATTTCGTCGCCCCGGAACTGACGAACCTAAGCCAACGCGGACGGGTACGGTGCAGCGGTTAAAAAGACCAGATGGCACTGTTTTACAAGTAGAATTCTACGGCCCAGAAGACGGACAGCCGATTATTTTATCGCACGGTTGGGGGCCAAATAGTATGGTTTGGTATTACGTAAAACAGCAATTGAGCAATCGATTTCGAGTGATAGTTTGGGATTTGCCGGGACTAGGAAAATCCACTCGACCGAGAAACAGCGATTATTCCCTAGAAAAACTTGCCCGCGATCTTGAAGCCGTCGTTGCCATAGCCGGAGATAAACCTGTATTCCTGCTCGGACACAGCATGGGAGGCATGATTTCCCTAACATTTTGCCGCTTGTTTCCAGAACATCTCGGCCGCCGAGTAGCTGGTTTAATCCTGGTAGATACGACTTATACAAATCCCGTCAAAACCAGTATTTTTACCGGTTTGTTGCGTGCTTTGCAAAAGCCTTTGCTCGAACCAATACTGCGTATCGCCTCAATTCTTTCTCCGATTTTGTGGTTGATGACTTGGCAGAGTTATCTCAACGGTTCGCTATACCTCAGCGTAGAAATATCGGGATTTAAAGGCACAGAAACTCGCGGTCAATTAGACTTTTCAGCATTCTTGTCAGCCTTGGGTTCTCCCCGCGTTCTCGCGCTTGGCACGCTGGCAATGTTCAAATACGATGAAACAAAAACTTTGGCAGGAATTAGCGTTCCTGTGCTAGTTATCTGCGGCAATTCAGATATTGTTACTCTCCCGGCTGCTAGCCAGCGGATGAAAGCAGAATTACCGGAAGCAGAATTGATTACTTTAAAGCCGGGGGGACACATGGCATTGATGGAGAAGAACCAGCAGTTTGCGGAAGTTATTAGGGCTTTTTGTGCTTCGCGATCGTGATTTTTCGCTATAGTCACCCTCACTGATAAATCCTGCCCATCCATGAGAGTCATTTTTTATTGTGGGATGGGCCGGAGAACCCGTCCTAGTTATTTTTACAAATACCAAAAAATCGGTGTATTGCGTCAAAATTGCACATCTTCTCTAGCATCTACTGCCTGCTGTGAAACCTGTTGATTTTTCGCCGCCCAACAAACAGTCTCAATGTATTTTGCTAGACTTGCCGTTGTTGGGGACTCAAACAAATTTCTGACCGACAATTCTATTTGAAAAGCGTCTCGGATGCGGGAAATTAACTGAGTTGCCAGCAGCGAATGCCCGCCTAATTCAAAGAAATTATCGCAAACGCTCACTTGCTGTTTTCCCAAAACTTTAGCCCAAATTTGGGCAACTACTTCTTCAACTTCAGTCCGAGGCGCTCGATAATTCTCTTGGCTATCGCCTATTTCTGCATCTATCTTAAGTAACACCGCGCGATCGACTTTACCGTTAGGATTCAGGGGCAACGATTCCAAAACTCCCAAAGTTTTGGGAACCATATACCCAGGAAGTTTCTGTTTCAAAAATTCCCGCAAATTATCCGCTTGCAGTTGGTTAACTTGGAGTTGGTAATTAATGCTATCGATAACAATATAAGCAGCCAGATATTTGTCTCCAGAAATATTTTCTCTAACAATTACCGCCGCTGCTTTCACTCCTGGGTACTGATTGAGCATTGCTTCAATTTCTCCCAATTCGATTCTGTACCCGCGAATCTTTACCTGGCTGTCAATGCGACCTAAAAATTCGATATTTCCGTCGGGAAGGTAGCGGGCTAAATCGCCAGTTTTATAAAGTTTTGCATTCCTTAATTCTCCTAACTCAGAATTAGCAGTAAAAGGATTAGCAATAAATTTTTCTGCTGTTAAATCGGGACGGTTAAGATAGCACTCAGCGAGTCCATCGCCGCCGACGTGCAGTTCGCCCGGAATGCCGATCGGCACTGGTTGTAAATAGCTATCTAATATATAAATTTGCGTGTTTGCAATCGGCAAGCCGATGGGGACTGACGCTGCTTGTTTTGGTACACCTTGCAACTTGTAAAAAGTAGAAAATGTGGTGTTCTCTGTCGGGCCGTAAACGTGAATTAAATGTTCTGGCGGCCCTTTTTGGAGAACTTCTCGCACGCATTTCGGATCGGCAACTTCTCCTCCAAATAGCAAATACCTGAGCGAATTAAATGCTTGCGGAACACTTGCAGCCATTTTTTGGAACAAGGCAGTAGTTAAGAATAAAATAGTAATACCTTGTTGGCGAATTTCGGAAGCTAACTCCCGGGGTGAAAGCATTGTCTCTGTATTAATTATTACCACGTGAGCTCCGTTCAATAAAGCTCCCCAAATCTCAAATGTAGCTGCGTCAAATGATGTGTTTGAGACTTGAGCAACTTTATCGGCAGCTAATAGTTTTACGTAATTTGTATTAATTACTAGCCGATTTACCGCTTTGTGGGGAATAGCAACACCTTTGGGTTTTCCAGTTGAACCGGATGTGTAAATAAGGTAAGCTAGATTGTCTGAGGTTGCGGTGTTAGCCAGATTTGCCGTGCTTTCTTTAGCGAAAATTTCCCGATCGTCCAGACAGGCGATCGCGCCCTCAAATCCCGCAAAAATATCCGCCAACTTTGACTGTACTAGCAATACATTAACTCCGGCATCTGCTAACATAAAATTGAGGCGATCGCCAGGATAACTCGGATCTAAAGGCAAGTAAGCTCCCCCCGCTTTCAAAATGCCCAACATTCCGATAATTGTATCTGGCGATCGCGCAGCACAAATCCCCACTAAAACACCCGCGCCCACCCCCAATTTTTGCAAATAATGTGCTAGTTGATTGCTGCGATCGTTGACTTCTCGATAAGTGAATTGTTGGTCTGCAAAAGTCAGGGCGATCGCGCTAGAATTTTGCTCGACTATCGCCTCAAATAACTCGTGTACGCACTTATTTCTCGGATAATCTCTCCGAGTATTATTGCATTCAATTAACAGCCGTTGCCGTTCAGCTTCGCTCAACAGAGGCAAGTTAGCAATTCGCCGTTCTGGGTTAGCAATAATGCTTGACAAAAGTATCTTAAAATGTTCTAACATTCTGCTAATGGCAGCTCGATCGAATAAATCCGTGTTGTAGATTGCTGCGCCTCTAAAACTGTCCGCATACTGCCAATCTTTCCCATAGAAACTCCTGAAATTGTCCGCAGCATCCCACAAGTGAAATTCCAAATCGAAACGCGCTGTTTTTACTTCCAAATTGACATAACTCAACTTTAATCCGGGCAACTGTAGCTGCTGTGAAGGCGCATTTTGCAGGCTGAATACCACCTGAAACAGCGGGTTTTGATGCAAAGAACGCTCCGGCTGTAATTCTTCCACCAGTTGCTCAAAAGGCACATCTTGGCGGGCATAAGCAGACATTGTTACTTCCCGAACGCGGCTTAAAAGTTCTCGAAAAGTTGGGTTTCCCGATAAGTCAGTTCGCAGCACTAAAGTATTGACAAAAAAACCGATTAAGCCTTCAATTTCGCTGCGGTTGCGGTTAGCGATCGGTGTGCCAATCGCAATATCTGACTGCTGCGAATAGCGGTACAGTAATACTTGAAATGCTGCTAGTAAAGTCATAAATAAAGTCGCCCTTTCTCGCTGCGAAAGCGCTTTTAACTCGTTGCTCAAATGCGGCGGCAGCTCGAAAAATTCAGTAGCTCCCCGGTAGCTTTGTGCAGCTAATTTAGGTCGAGCGATCGGTAAATTTAACGCCTGAATACCTGTCAATTGCTGCCGCCAATAAACTAACTGAGTTTCTAATACTTCCCCCTGCAAACATTCGCGCTGCCATTCCGAAAAATCGGCATATTGCAGCGGCAATTCTGGCAGTTCAGAAGAGCGCTCGTCTACCAAAGTGGTATAGATAATTCCCAGTTCCCGAATCAACACTCCAAGCGACCAATCATCCGCAACAATATGATGTATATTTATTAATAAAATATGCTCGGTTTCCGACAAACAAATCAGCAGGCCCCGTAGCAGCGGCCCTGTTAATAAATCAAAAGGTTTCTCCGCCTCCAGTTCCGCTAATTTCATGGCTTCTGTTTCCCGTTTTTCTGCGGGTATCTTCTGCAAGTCGGATATATTGAAAACAAACTTTAAATTCGGAGAAATTACTTGTACAGGCTGCCCGTCTACCTCCGCAAAAGTTGTCCGCAAAACTTCATGCCTGCCCACAATTTGATCGAGCGCCCGTTCCAGACAATCCTGGTTGAGTACACCTGTTAAACGCAGTGCGGTTGTGACGTTGTAGAAATGATTGTTCGGCGCTAATTGATCGAGAAACCACAGCCGCTGTTGAGCAAAAGATGCCGGAAACACGAACACTTCTGCTGCTTCAGAAATCTTGAGTTTTTGTCGTTCGTCAAAAATTTCACTCATTGGTTATGTTGCTAAATTTTAGAATTTTTTATAAATTTATCTAAGAATAGCAATTTATGGCAGAAATTGTCCAACACGAGGAAAATATTAATGATAAGTAGAAGGAAGAAGGAAGAGGGAAGAGGGAAGAAGGAAGAAGGAAGAACGCTTATACAGCAAACTTTTTAGCCATCGGTATCTTATGTTTAATTAGGTGGATTTACTTAGATGCCGAACAAAAACTATTTTATAGCTGAGAATTTATATAGGGATAAGTTCTATGAAGCAGGCTTAACTGCGATCCATTGGGTAATCGGTGCAGAAGGTTTCCAACCTAAAAAAGAGCCGATCGCGACTGTGCGATCGATACTAATCCGAATCAGCTCACCTCCATACTCGCTATGCCATTGTAGCACTTTGAGCTCGCTCTCAATGGTCACAGCATTTACTACTAGGCGGCCGTGCGATCGCAGTGCATTCCAGCAGGTTTCAAATAGAGTATCAGTAGTAGCACCGCCGCCAATGAAAACCGCATCAGGTTGAGGCAAGTCTTTTAAAGCCTCTGGCGCTTCTCCCGCAACAATTTTGAGACTGGGAACGCCAAGGGCGGCGGCATTATCGGCAATGTATTGTAGTCTGGTTTGATGACGTTCGATCGCGATCGCGCGGCAGTGGCGATGACTCCGCATCCACTCAATCGCGATCGAACCGCAGCCAGCACCCACATCCCAGAGCAATTCTCCCGGAATTGGAGCTAAAGTTGAGAGAGTGATGGCTCGAACTTCCCGTTTCGTAAGTTGTCCGTCGTGGTGAAAGGCGATATCCGGTAAGCCGGAAATTCGGGGTAGGGGGAATGTTCCGGGAGTGGCGATAACTGCCATTGCGATCGTATTCAAATCAGCTAAATCCGTTGCCTCCCACGTCGCTGCAATGCCCTCAATTACTCGTTCTAACTCCCCCCCCATCCGCTCTAATATAGCGATCTGGCTGTCACCAAAGCCGCGCTCTGTTAGCATTGCGGCAACCTTAGCGGGGGTATGTTTGTCTGCACTCAGAACTAGCAAGCGTGCGCCGGGATAGAAAGCAGATGCGATCGCAGCGATCGGGCGGTTTGTTAAGCTAAAAGTTTCAATTTCCGCAAGGGGCCATCCCAAACGGGCACAAGCCAGACTGAAAGCCGATGCAGCCGGAATAATAGTTATTTGCGAGATGGGAATGCGGCGGGTGAGGGTTACGCCAATGCCGTGACACATCGGATCGCCGCTGGCTAAAATGCAGACAGGTTGTCCTTGGCGGCGGATAATTTCATCAATTGTCGCCTCAATAGGAGATGCCCAAACTAACTTTTCGCGATCGTCTTTTGGCAGCATTGCTAAGTGACGCGCGCCGCCGACAATAATTTTAGCGCGATCGATTAGGGATTGCGCGATCGCGCTTAATCCAGATAGTCCATCTTCACCAATACCCACTACTGAAAGCCATTTTTGCTGAGGACTGGGAATTAGAGATTGAGTGGAGACTTGGCTTGTCATTTCTGATAGATTTTACGGCATCGCTTTTTTGGGAATTATAGACGAAGGAAGAAGGAAGAATAAAAGCGATCGCATACGTGATATTATTCTAGAACCTGAATATGGGAAAGTCCGGTGTAATTCCGGCGCTGTGCCGCAACTGTCAAAGCCAGAACGCCATTGAGGGGGTGCTTTTAGCACGTTCACACTCGATTCCCTGCGTCGCATGGGGAGGATGTTGCTTGTTATCTTTACCTGATTTACCAACCTGTCCAGGTTTATTTTATGGCTCCGTTGCTCGAGATGGGATCTTATCTCGGATGCGGATTCCAGGGGGAATCTTAAATACAGTACAATGTTGTGCGATCGCGGATCTGACTGAGGAATTAGGCGGCGGCTACGTGCAAGTCACTAATCGGGCTAATTTACAGATCCGGGAAATGCGATCGATAATTGGTACTGAAGTCTTTACCAAATTACAAGAATTAGGGATAGCGCCATCCTATCTGGAAATAGACCCGCTTCGCAATATTATGGCAAGTCCCACAGCGGGAATTGACTCACAGCAATTACTCGATACTCGCCTCCTGGTTAAGGAGTTTGACGATTACTTGCAGACACATCCTGAATTATCGGCATTATCGCCTAAGTTCAGTATTTGCTTTGACGGCGGAGAGTCTGTTTCTGTGCGCGATCGCCTGAATGATATTATTTTAGTTGCAGAAAGGCGATCGCCCTTAAAAGAAATTGTTTTTCGCCTGTTTCTGAACGAGACAAAGTATCCCGACACAGGTATTATTATCCCCCAATCTCAGTGTATATCAGTCTTAGCAGCTTGCGCTCAAGTTTATCTGAATTATACCAAAGATCGCGGCTTAATTAAGGATCGGAAACCACGCCTGCGCCACTTACTGGAAGATTGGGGTCAAGATTTCTATCTCGAACAAATTGAAAAATATTTGTCTTTTCCTTTGCAAAGAATTTCACCTGAAAAGGGGATGACTCCAGTTTTAACCAATGGCAATCAATCTGATTTTGAATACAAGATAAATCCTGTTAAGACCAAGACAAATCAAGGTCATTTTGGCGAAGATATAAATCAATTCCCCACAAAAGCAACAACGAAAGACTTGCAAAATTCTGTATTTTCAAGTTATAATTATCTTGGCATTCATCTTCAAAATCAACCAGGTTTATCCTATATTGGGATTGCCTTATCTCTAGGCAAACTGGAATCTAAACAATTGCGAAGCTTAGCAAATTTAGCACAAACTTATGGCAGCGGTACAATCCGGCTTACGCCTTGGCAAAATCTGCTAATTTCTGATATCCCCAACTCTCAACTTCCTGATATCAAACAAGCCATTACTGCATTAGGATTACACTGGTCAGCAAATCGTCCAGATAGTGCATTAATTGCCTGTTCAGGCAAGACTGGTTGCGCTTCGGGTGCGACAGATACTCAAGGTGATGCCTTAAAATTGGCGAAGGATTTAGGAACAAAATTAAGGTTAGATCGACCAATTAATATTCACTTTAGCGGTTGCCAAAAATCCTGTGCCCAACATAATCCTAGCGAGATTACTTTATTGGGAACTGAAATTAAAAATGGGAGTCAGAAGATAGCATCATATATTATGTATGTGGGTGCAAAAGATTCACCCTTTGGGCGGCAACTCTTCCCAGACGTAAATCCGGCTGATATATCATCTTTAATAGAAGGAATGCTGCGAGTTTATCAAAAGATGCGATCGCCCAATGAGTCTTTCGGTGAATTTGCCGATCGCCATCCCATTTCTCAGTTACAACAGTGGTTAAATCCCACTCAAATTCAACATTCTGCATCCCATTCGGTAACTGAAGTATAGCGCAACCACCAAGGCGTTTAAGGCACTCTGAATTGCTAAAGCCTTGATTCTCTTCCCCTCTTCCCTTCTTCCCCTAGCCCCTAGCCCCTAGCCCCTAACCCCTTCTTCCCCCTAGCCCCTAGCCCCTAGCCCCTAACCCCTTCTTCCCCTAGCCCCTAGCCCCTAGCCCCTAGCCCCTATAATTTAATGGATTATATTCGAGACGGGACTGAAATTTACCTCAAATCCTTTGCCATTATTAGAGCAGAAGCAGATTTATCAAGTTTACCTGCGGATTTAGAATCCCTAGCAGTACGCCTGATACATAGCTGCGGCATGACAGACATTGTAGCAGACTTAGCAGCTTCCCCCGGAGCCGCGATTGCCGGACGCAAAGCCCTAGCTGATGGTGCACCCATCCTCTGCGATTCTCGCATGGTAGCCCAAGGCATCACGCGATCGCGCCTCCCCGTTGATAATGCGATAATTTGTACGCTTCAACACCCCGATGTCCCCGCCTTGGCGCAGCGAATAGGAAACACGAGATCGGCTGCGGCGCTGGAATTATGGCAGGATGATTTAAAAGGTGCAGTAGTGGCGATCGGCAATGCCCCTACAGCCCTATTTAGATTACTGGAATTACTGGATGCGGGAATGCCAAAACCCGCTTTAATTCTGGGTTTTCCAGTGGGGTTTGTGGGGGCGGCAGAATCCAAGGCTGAACTCGCTGCCAATAGTCGAGGCGTACCATTTATTACCTTACACGGCCGCCGGGGAGGTAGCGCAATGGCGACAGCGGCCGTGAATGCGTTAGCAAAATTAGATGAAATTTGATAATTGTTAACTGTTAACTGTAACT